>JBGTNC010000289.1:0-8379 GCA_041743265.1 Alphaproteobacteria bacterium
GCTGAGTTTCCACATAGATGCATCAACAGCCCCCCTGATTGTGATTATTCAATCTATTCTTTTTATCGGCGCCATGTTCGTCGGCCGCCGCACGGAGGAAAAATACGCATGACCACGAAAGAAAAAAAGCTCGTCGACGCACAAACGCAAGCCAAATGGTTTAGCCGCGTCCGCACCGCACACCAAACAGAAACAGCCGAAGACTATGTAGAACTGATTGCCGATTTAATCGGGGCGCAAAATGAAGCCCGATTGAGCGATCTTTCCGCGCGGCTTGGCGTATCGCACGCCACAGCCAGCAAGGTTTTAAATCGCCTGAAGGACGAAGGGTATATTGATACACAGCCCTATCGCGCAATTTTTCTGACCGAAAAAGGCACCGCCCTTGCCCAAGAATGCAAAGAACGTCACAAAATTGTGCTCGATTTTCTCGTACGCCTTGGCGTATCACCTGCAACAGCCGAGTATGACGCCGAAGGCATAGAGCACCACATCAGCGCGGAGACGCTGGAGATTTTTAAAAAGTTTAAGACTTAAAACGCACTTAATCCAGATCCAGTCTCTCGATAAATATCTCGGCATTGATGTAAATATCATCTTCACCGACTTGATCAAACGGATTTTCAAGATGGGCCTGAATGTTATCCAGCGCCACCAATACGACACTGAACATGATTGGCATCACATATTCAATTCCCGTCGATGATTCCGCTGCCAAATGCGCAAAATACGGCCCATACACAAACGGTAATACAAAAATAAACGTATCGCTGAAGGCACGCAACGTTTGGGGCGTTCTGTATTGATAGATGTGCTTTACATTTTCGAACCCCACCATCATTTTGCTCAGATATTGATTGCAGCGCGAACATTCCCCCGACGCCAAACCCTTTTCTCGCAAATCGGTTTTGATAAAACGTGATAGCGCTGAAAAGGCCCGATAAACCCCTTCTTCATTCTTGCGCATCTCTGATTGTGGCGCGGTAAACAGGTTGCGCGTTTCTGAGAACAGACTGTTTAACAGCCCTTTCAGCTTCACACGCGAGACGTCATCTGATACTTCCACCCAATCACGTGCCGCAAAATACATAGCGCGGCCGTGGGCTTTCATTGTGCCATATTCGTCTAAAGCATTTTCGCGGCGGCTGTAGGCCCCGCCGATTGAAAACACAATCGGGAAGATCACAGCTGTGGCGATAATGGTAAACGGGAAATCCCCCTTGATACCAAAGTGCAGGCACAAGGCCGTGGCCGCCACTGACATTGCTGCAATTAAAAAGGTCTTCAGATTAATGATCAGGCCGATATTTTTCATGGCAGCGTGCTCCCCTAAGGCTATACCTTTGAAATAATAGGCATATAGCCCACAAGGTCAATAGTCCGCCGCACGGATAATAAGCGTGCCGGCAATTGACGCCCTGTACATTTGGCGGCACACTTGCCGCATGAAAACGCTCTTTTACGCACCTGACGCCTGTTTTGAACATCAGACCAATCCGCAACATCCAGAATCTGCGGCGCGGCTGCAAACCATTCATGCGCGCGTCACACAGGCTGCATTGCCGCATGTGCAAATGACGGCCGCGGCACCTGCGACGCAAGAAGACCTTGCCCGCGCACATGACCTTGCCTATATCGCAAATGTTTTTTCTACAATACCCACTGCCGGGTTCAACTTTTTGGATGATGAAACGGTTCTCTCCCCGCTATCTGGCGCGGCCTGCCTTGCCGCTGTGGGTGCAGTGCAAACGGCGATCCAGCATGTCTTACAAACGAATGGCTTAAATGCTTTCTGCGCTGTTCGCCCACCCGGTCACCACGCCAAATTCAGCAAGCCTGCAGGTTTTTGTGTGTTCAACAACGTGGCCATCGGTGCGTTATATGCTTTGACATTTACGCAAGTATCACGCGTTGCCATTTTGGACTTTGATGTGCATCACGGTGATGGCACAGAAGGCATTGTAAAAGATAACCCCCATATTTTCTTTGCCTCCACCTATCAATACCCGTTGGATGGTGCGGATGCACAAACAGAGTCCGTTACAGGATGTGCTAACAATATACTTAATGTTCCGCTGCCCGCAGGTACCACAGGGGATACGTTATTATCTGTCTGGAAAAACAAAATACTGCCTGCTATGGTGCGTTTTAAGCCAGATATCATCCTTGTCTCCGCCGGGTTTGACGGACACGCACAAGACCCCCTTGCAGATTGGCAATTGCAAGCAGCAGATTACGGCCAGCTTATGCATCACATTAAAACAGTCGCGGCAGAGGCCTGCGAAGGCAGGCTTGTCGCCGTACTGGAAGGCGGATATGATTTGGAGAGCTTGGCACAATCCGTCTGCGCCACACTGAAGGCAATGGAATAAACGATATGCCCGATCCGCAAAAAATTTTCTCCGCCCGCATCATCGACATTGGCCCGCAGGGTACCACCTTGCAAACTGGCAGCACAACGCTGACCGTTGACTGGCCAGCAACGCCCCCCCCCATGATAGGTGACGTGTTTGCCATTACCTTGCCCCCTGCATTTTCTGTCCTGCGTAAGCTGGCAAGCCCGCTAGAGATTGATAACTGGGCCGCCACAGATGCGCGCCGCTGGACACAGCCTGTTTCAGCAGACCGCACACGGCACGACATTTTGTCAGCACGGCACCTCATCAAACGCGCTGTGCGTGATTACCTACACCATGAAGGGTTTATCGAAGTAGACATACCGTTGTTAGTGCGTGGCACAACGCCAGATGCAGAGGTGCATTCCTTTGACGTAGCTACACAAGATACAGACGCGCGTTATCTGGCGACATCCTGCGAATACCAAATCAAGCGTATGGAAATTGGCGGGTTTGACCGTCTTTATACCTTGACACAAAATTTTCGGGCGGGTGACCATGGCCGCCACCGCAACCCTGAATTTACCATGCTGGAATGGGCGCGTGTGGGGCAAAGCCTGACAGACATTGAAAACGATGCACAAGCTTTCTTGCAGCAAGCACATAAGGCATTGGGCGGCGATGGCGCAAAGCTGTTATACCAAAACCGCGAAATTGATATTGCAAGCCCTTGGCAGCGCTTGAGCCTGCGCGATGCGATTCAACAATATCTGAACGTGACGCTATCTGACTTTTCAGCACGCGAGATGTGCATCGCTTTGAAAAACCTTGATGTCGACGTACAAACAGACTGGCACGACAATGCCGATCTGCTCTTTTCACTTTTATTTGATCAGTTACAGCCACACCTTGGGCAGGAGCGTCCGGTTTTTATTCAAGAATGGCCTCGGCGCATGACAGCATCGGCAGCGCTTGATACCAACGGACAATTCACAGCCCGCAGCGAACTGTTTATCGCAGGGATTGAGCTCAGCGATGGCTTCCCCACCCTCTGTGACCCCGCTGTACAGAAAGACGGTTTCTCAAATCAGCAAATGCGCCGCCAAGAGAACGGCTATACCACGGTTGAGCTGGATAGAAAATTCCTGCAAAGCCTCAATGAAGGCTTACCGCAAGGCGCTGGCATGGCGCTGGGGTTTGACAGGTTGGTGATGCTGCTGACAGACCAGACAGACATAAAACCTGTCCTCGCCTTTGCCTGGGATGAGCTTTAGGCCGTTTTTAGCTCCTGTCCATAGCGGGCAGCGTCTTCAAAAGCCTGTCCTGCCAATAGCCAGAGCATCGCCGGATTACCGCTATACGTATTTTGCGCAATCTCCATGCTTTTAATCAAATCCGCATATTTTTGATCCTGCACGGGCACGACAAGATCGGCAAAGCTGATATCGGGTCGCGCTGTAAAAACGCTGGAGAGCAATGATTGCGCCGCTGCTTCATCGTCGAAGCGTAAATCTTCAATCTGAAGGCCGCATGACGCTTCGCGCGGATCCATGTCATACCCATCAATACCAAAATTCAGAGTACGAAAGAGGGAGAAACGATCAGACACGGTACAAGAAGCACCGGATTGCACAGGCGGATAATCTTCTCGGATTTTTTTAATCAGTGCGGCGTTTAACCGAAAAGGTTTTAGCCCTGCACGCACTTCTGCCCCCACAGCACGATACATCTTTTGTGCCGGATTATTTTCTTCGCATTCCCATGCCAAAAAAGAAAGCCCGCGTTGTTTTGCCAAAAAAGCGGCAAAAGAAATCATGCTGCTGCCAATCCCTTGCCCACGCCATTCCGGATGCACAACGATATCGTCAAGCTGTAACCCATGCCCCTCTGCCCTGTGCAAAGGAGATAAAAAGATTGCAGCCCCGCCTGCTGCCGGTTGATCCAGCCGCCATATCTCTACATGCGCCAAAGCACGCGTAAAATTTTGCGCGATCTGTGCGCGATGTACGGGTAAATCTGGCAGACGGGTATCATGCGCCGTAGCTTGAATCCGCCCAAGATCTGGCAATGATGTTGCCAGATGTGCATCGTCCGGCAGGACCTGCACCATGGTGATTGAAGGAAGATCTGCAAAAGGCATAAGAAATGTGATCCCTTAACGATACGCACCCTAGAAAAATCGCATAAAAAACAAGCAGATGCCAGTGGTCCAGTTTTTATTGACATAAAGATGCCCGCTCTTTATGCTCTGGGCATCCTCGCCACTTTACAGATAAACACAAAGGATTCGTATTTTCGATGCCCCGCGCCAGCACCACCTCTCCGCTTCAACAACCAGAATTCAGCGATGAATTGTCCGGCTATATCGCCCGTGGCAATACACAAATGGTGCGCGCTTACTTTGACAGTGTTTTTTGGGAGAAAAAATCCGAGCGACCAGACTGGAACCACCTGAAGCTGGCCCTGCTGCGGGATGATTTATCCATGACGCGCTTGTTGGTCACCTGGGGTGCACGTGCCAGCGAAGAAGGCCTTGCCGAGCTGCAAAAAATGGATCCGAAAAAATACCCGCAACAATTAAAAATGCTGCGACAAGCTGGCCACGGCATCTCACCGCAAAAACTGGCCGAAAGTGCCAAGACCGCCGAAGCTGCCAAAGACCACAACGAAAGTCTGGATGAGCTTCTTATCCGCAGCTTTGTAGATGACAAATTTGTCGACCACCGCATTGCCAAACTTCCCGCAGAATGGCGCCACACCTTGGGCACCTTCCACCGCACAGGCGCGAAAGAGGCCGTCATTGGCGGCGGCGCACTGCGTGACCTATTCAACCAGCGCGCCATCAAAGATGTCGATATTTTCCTCAAAAGCCGCGGCAGCATGAAAAAAAACCGCAAGTTTTTGAAAAAAGTTTTTGATGCAAGCGGCCTTGATATCAACCGTCAAGCTGTTTACACAGGCGGCTATGGCCGCAGTTCCGAAGCCTTTCCAGACCCAGAAAACTCCACACTGCAAGAAAAGCAGCGTATGGGATACGGCAGTTTCCGCCCCGCCAGCAATAGCGAGGCATGGACGGTTATCGCAGGCCCGCAAAAAACTGAATATAACGTGATTTTCATCGACGGCCCGCTGGGCGAAGCTATGGAACAGGCGCAAAAGAAAAACACCACGCCAGCGAAACCACTTATTGGCGTTTTTGATTTCGGCTTGTGCCAAATTGCCTATGATGGCGATGTGATTATTACATCTGCACAATACCGCGAAGATGTACGTAAAAAACTGATCAAACTGGAAACAGCTAACGGCACATCGGATGCGCATTTGCGCCGCATTGTGAAGAAATACGATGACTGGGAACTCTGTGCTGAATCGCACAAAATTATGAACCCGCCGCCGAAGAAGAAATCAGCCCCTGGCCCTAAACGCTCGGGCGGTTATGGCTTCGGATTCTATTATTAATATCCACCTTTAATAATCTATAAATATAGACACGTTTTCGAGAAAGACTTCATCGCAGTTTTTCTCCGGCCCGCCGCGATCAATCACCAGAAAATCCGACACCTCGTTCAAGGCAAGACTGAAATGATGCCAAACACCGGCATGGTAATTCACGCCCTGATCACCGGCAGCCACAAAAGCCTGCATTTTTTCTGCATCAAAATCACCACGCGGCGCGACCAGAACTAAATAAGGCCGTTTGTCCAAAGGATAAAAGGCTTGGCTGGACAGCGGATGCCGCTCCATCACCTTCACTGGGATGGGCCGTTCCATCGGGCGGGACCGAAAAATACTGACAAGCGGCGTGCCGGCCTCTTGCTGCAAATCCAGTGCGGCCAGATTGTGAAACCGTTCGGTATGCCCGTAATTAATCTGGCGCCGTTCTGCCGTTGATGCGCATTGAATAACATCGCCGAAAGGGGCAAAGGCTTCTGCAGTAAGCGGTGCGGGTTTCAGTAACTGCACATTACGCAATCGTGCCATAGAGGCGCAGACGGCTGATACCGCCATCGGGGATCATGTTCACACGCACATGCGTAACAGGCCCCAGCTTTTGCACTTCTTTTTTCAGTACATGCACATGATGCGGCTTCATTTTGGTTTCTGCCAATAATGTGGGCCAATAGATCGCCTGTGCGGCGACTGTTTCCGGATGAAAGTCCGCAAGGTTAAAAGCCTGAATAGACACGCTTTCAGGGTAATTCCCTTTATGAAACGCTGTGTCAATTTCAATGTCGCTGATCACACCTGCGTGTCCCAGTTCAAAAATCGCCCAGTCGAAACCGGGTTCACGGCGGCGGCGGGTTTCCCATGCATCGCCCATATTAATACCTTTGTTCGGCTTGATAATATTGGTGGGGGAGCCGTAATGCGCATCACTCCCCGCCAGAAAGCGTCCGCCGTTACGCATAGCAACTAAATCCACGCGCTCTGTTTTTTTAACCTTCGACCAATCTTTAAAAACACGGCCATAGGCGCGCAAACGGGCCACACCGCCATCAGGATAAATGTTCAGACGCAAATGGGTAAAAGCACCCTCTGCCGTCACGGGTAGAAAATTTGGGCTATCGCCTTTCAGTTTTGTAACAGGCAAAATTGTTTGCCACTTGGCATTTTTCTCCGGCAGATCTTTATCCGACACACAGGCATCGATGGATGCGGCGGGCGCAAAATTGCCAGTGAAATGGCGCGTATCAATATTTACGCCCTCAATCGTGCCTTTCGCGCCCAGCTTGACGATACAGTGGTCAAACCCGTTGCCGCGTTTGCGGCGGCTTTCCCAGCCATCCATCCATTTACCGTGATCATCATATTTTTCGGGGATGAATACAGGCTCTTCCGGCGTAATCAGGCGGGATTTATCTGCGAAGAAATCATCTGTGGCGAAAACCACTTCGGCACCAAGAACAGGCTGCGCAAGGTCAATATTGCTGCGCGTAAAATCAGGGAGTGACATTGTGTCGTGCTTTCAAGAAGGAGGGATGTTTTATATTAAGCCAGTTTTTCGATACGGAATCTGGCAATTTTGTGTACTTGCAGCAGGGCCGCTTCAAATTCGGCATCCGCATCATTCATGCTGCGCTGGCGGAAGGCATTCAGAATATCGCCGCGCATCATGCCCTTTACGGCCACAATAAAAGGAAAACCGAATTTTTCTTTATACTCGCGGTTCAGGCGTTCAAATTCAGAAAATTCTTCTGTTGTGCAGTGGTCAAGGCCTGCACCTTGCTGTTCTTCGATAGAGGCCGACCCCATCTTTGCCATTTGCGCCGCACCCACTGCCAAATCCGGGTGTGCGCGAAGCAAAGATAGTTTTGTGCCACGGTCTGCCATATCCACAGCCAAACGCATGGCCGCAAATAATGTACCGACGGTATCGATATTGCCCACATCTGTATCATCGTAAACAGTCTCGGCAACCCAAGGGGCGTTTTCGTAGATACCGCCATATACACGCAAAAAAGTTTCACGCGATAAGCTACTGGGCTTTTCGGAAAGGTCTCTGTCTTGCATCTTATGTTCCTTTATAAGGATGGTGTGCGTGCCAATGCTGCGCAATATCAACACGGCGACAAATCCAGACGTCTTTATGCTGGCGCACATATTCAAAAAATTTACGCAAGCCCGCAATACGCCCGGGCCGTCCTATCAAACGGCAATGCAGGCCGACCGATAACATTTTCGGCGCTGTTTCACCTTCTTTATATAGTGTATCAAAGGCGTCTTTCAGATAGGTAAAGAACTGATCCCCCGTATGAAAGCCTTGCGGGGTGGCAAAGCGCATATCGTTGGTATCTAGCGTGTACGGGATAACCAGCTGCGGCTTGCCGTTCTCCGTTGTCCAGAAAGGCAAATCATCGCTGTAATCATCCGAGTCGTATAAAAATCCGCCATCTTCCGCCACCAGCTTACGTGTATTGGGGCCTGTGCGCCCTGTGTACCAACCCAAGGGCCGCGTGCCAGTGGTTTTGGTGATGATATCAATCGCGCGCTGCATATGTGCGCGCTCTGTTTCAATATCGACATCTTGATAATTGATCCAGCG
>JBGTNC010000290.1:0-5869 GCA_041743265.1 Alphaproteobacteria bacterium
GGACATGCCGCCGATCATCGCGAAAGGACCAATGCGAACAAATTGATGCACAGCAGACAAACCACCGATGATGGCAAAGTCGCCAACTTCTACATGGCCTGCAAGCGTTGCGTTATTGGCAAGGATCACGTTATTGCCCACAATGCAGTCATGCGCCACGTGTGAGGACATCATGAACAAGCAGTTATCACCCACGATCGTTTTCATGGCACCCGCTTCGGTGCCTGGGTTCATGGTGACATGCTCGCGGATTTTGTTGCGCGCGCCGATAATCAATTCTGATTTTTCACCTTTGAATTTCAAATCCTGCGGCGCAGTGCCGAGAGAGGCGAAAGGATAAACAATCGTTTCATCGCCAATGGTTGTATAACCATCCACCACAACATGGGCTTTCAGCTCGACCTTGTTGCCAAGTTTGACGTTGGGGCCAACGATGCAATATGGGCCGATCTTGACGCCCTCGCCCAATACGGCGCCGTCTTCGATAATTGCGGTTTTGTGAATGTCTGTCTGTGCCATGTGCCTGATGCTCCGTCAGCAAAATTCCTATAAGTTATTGATAGCAAAACGGAATTGGGCATCCAAATCACGCTGTGTGACAGTGTGTTTCAAAAAATCGCCAAAACCCTAGAAAATCAGCCAAAAATCGGCAAAAACGCCTGTTTTAAGGCTATTTGCCGTCCATAATCATGGCCGTGACCAATGCTTCCGCACAAAGGTCATCGCCCACGCGGGCCTCGCCCTTGAATTTCCAGACGTTGCGGCGGTTTTGGACGCGCTGCACCTGAATGTGCAACTGGTCACCCGGCACCACAGGCTTGCGGAATTTGGCTTCATCAATCGCCATGAAATACACCAGCTTGCCTTCCAGTTCCTTACCGACAGAATGCACCACAAGGGCCGCTGCTGTCTGCGCCATGGCTTCGATGATCAAGACACCAGGCATCACGGGCGCGCCCGGGAAATGGCCTTGAAAAAAGCTTTCGTTGATCGTGACGTTTTTCAGCGCAAGTGCGCGTTCATTCACATCAATTTCCAAGACGCGGTCGATCAGCAACATCGGATAGCGATGCGGGATCATCTCCATGATGCGCTTGATATCTAGCAAGGGAGCGGCTGCTTTGGTCATGTTTCGTTATTTCCTTTCTTGAGGCTAATGCGCGACCAGATTGCGGTCTGGCGCATAAACTGCCGTGCAGGCACAGCAGGTGAGCCCATTACTTCACCCTTTGGCGGCACATCCCGCATAATGCCGGACTGCGCGCCGATTTTGGCACCGGAGCCAATTTTAAGATGACCGGCAAAACCGGACTGCCCGCCCGTCATCACGTAATCGCCTAGCTGTGTCGAGCCGGAAATACCTGTCTGCGATACGATAATGCATTGCTTGCCCATGCGCACATTGTGGCCGAGCTGCACAAGGTTATCAATGCGTGTGCCTTTGCCGATGACTGTATCCGGCCCTGCACCACGGTCGATGGTTGTATTGGCGCCAATATCTACATGATCTTCAATCAGCACGCGGCCCAACTGCGGCACAGAAATAAAACCCGCCGGATCAATCGCAAAACCAAAACCCGGACTGCCAATCACGGCCCCCGGATGGACGCGGACATGGTTGCCGATGATGGTATGTGTCAAATAGACGCGCGCACCAATATCGGCAGCTTCGCCGATTTCAACGCCATCGCAAATAACGGCATGCGGGCCAATACGGCTGCCCTGACCGATTTTGACATTTTTGCCAATCACGGCACCGTGATCGATATGGCAGTTGTCAGCAATCACAGCTGTTGCATCAACAACCGCAGACGGTGCCAGAAATGCGGTCACCGCTTCTGCCGGATAAAACGCCTGCGCCGCCAAGGCATAAGCCTTATACGGATTATCATGCACCAGACAAGCTGTGCCCGCAGGGGCATGCTCTGCCAATTCAGGGCGCACAAAACACGCCCCCGCCTTGGTAGCTTTAAACACATCGGTATATTTTTTATTATCAAGAAAGCTCAGCGTATCCGGCGTGGCATCGGCCAGCGGTGCGACATCCACAACGGCTTTACCCGCGGCAGCTGCATCGGACAATTTAGCCCCCGTCAACTCTGCGAGTGCGCCGAGTGTATAGGGACCGGAACGTTTAAAAAACCGCGGGTCAGCCATAACCAAAAGCCCCCGTAATTATTTCTTCCAGACCACGGCGATTTTTTTGACTTCTTTGTTCAAGCGGGCCAAAACTTCGTCAGTGATGTCATAGGCACTTTCAGCAAGCACAATGGAATCATCAGAGAAAACGATATCAAAGTTACGGTCACGCGCGATTTCGGCGGTGATTTTCAAAGATTCTTCGCGCAGCTTTTTCATACTGGTGTTGAAAGCTGTATCCAGTGTGCCTTTGCGATCCTGAACCATCTTTTTCGCGTTGGTCAGTTTCTTTTCAAATTCTGTGCGCTTTTTGCCGAATTCTTCTTCGGTCATTTTAGCTTTTTGTTTGCGGATATCTTCTTCCGCGCTCAAAAGGGATTTTTCTTCCTTGGAGATTTGCGCTTCGTATTCTTTGCGCTTGGCGTTCAGCTCGGTCATGATGCCCTTTGCGGCGACGCTGTCTTGCAACACACGGTCAAGGTTCAAAATACCAAAACGTACGCTCTGGCTTGCAGCATCTGCCGCTTTTTCTGCAGCCATTACGGGATGCGCCAGCAAGGTAAATGCCGCAAAAGCTGCTGCAGCGAGCGTAAGATGAGATGATTTCATAGTCTGCCTCTTTCTTTAGGTCATCGTTAAATCGTTATTATCTTTAAAACCGTGTGCCGAAACTGAAGCGGAAAAATTCATCCTTATCTTCATCTTCTTTCATCACAGGAAATGCGAAATCGACACGCACGGGGCCCAGCGGCGAACGCCAGGAAATCCCCATACCTGCGGACATCCGCAATGCATTTGAATCCGCAATGCCAGCGCCAGTATCGTCCAAATCGAACAAAGTACCAAAATCACTAAAGGCACGCAGACGCACACCCAGATCTTCCGGCAAACCTGACGGGAACTCTAGTTCAACGGAGCCACGGGCAAATTGGTTCCCGCCCAAAGCATCGCGCGTTGCAGAATCTCTGGGTCCGATACCCGCTTCTTCAAAACCGCGCAACGTCGAGCCACCAATATAGAAACGCTCATTGATCCGTAGATCTTCGCCACCTAGGCCGAAAATATAACCAGCCTCGCCCAAGAAGCTCATGATCCATTTTTCGTGAATGGGATAATAATAAGTACCCCCACCACGGGTGCGCAGGTAACGTGCATCACCACCAAGCCCCGCCAGCTCATTCTCAAAGCGCAGGATCATGCCCTCTGTCGGCTCCAAACGGCTGTCCGTCGTGTCATAGGTCAGCTTGTGGTTGACAGCAGATGTTACGCGCGAACCTTCCTGTGCCCGGATGTAAATCGATGCCGTTGGATCAACATCCGTGATTTCGTTATTTTCAAAACGGTAGCCCAGATCATGCCGCAAGTCGCGCGACAAAGGATATCCCAAGCGCAAACCACCGCCCGTACGCTTGCTGTCGTAGGAACTTTGATCCTGATAATCACGCTCGATCGTAAAAAGATCGATACCGGCGCTGAGATCACGATTGAGGAAATAAGGCTCGGTAAAACTGAAATCAAACTGTGTGCGGCGGGCAGACAAAGTTGTCGCCAAGGTCAGATCTTGCCCTTTGCCAAGGAAGTTACGCTCGCGAATGCGGAATTCACCCAAAGGACCATCCACCGTGGAATAGCCGCCACCCAAAGACAATTCACCTGTGGATTTTTCTTCCACATGAATATCAATGTCGGTTTTCTCGGGTGTTGCACCCGGTTTGGTTTTAATTTCTGCCGTTTCAAAGAAAGACAGGTTGCGAATGTTTTGCTCTGTCTTGCGCAGTTTGGCCACGTTGAAGGGGTCGCCCTCAACCAGTTCCACTTCACGGCGGATCACGCCATCCATCGTGCGGATGTTGCCGCTGATATTAATGTCGCCAATAAACGCTTTGCGGCCTTCGTTGATGGTAAAGGTAATGTCGACCTCTTTATCTTCGCGGCGACGCTCTACTTCCGGCACAACATCAACAAAGGCATATTGGCGGTTGCCCAGTTCATCTGTCAGGGCATTAATGGTGTTTTCAAGCTCACTAGCCTTATACCAAGCACCTTTTTTTGCGGTCACAAATTCGCGCAAAGGTGCTGCATCCAGCTCCGGGATATTACTGCGGACTTCAACCTTGCCGACTTTGTAACGCTCGCCTTCGGCAAGCGTAAAGGTCACATAAAAATGACGGCGGTCCGGCGACAGTTCTGCAATGGCGCTTTCCACGAGAAAATCAGCATAGCCGTGTTCAAGGTAGTATTTACGCAGCAGCTCGCGGTCAAAAGCCATACGGTCAGGGTCATATTTATCGGCCCCGCTCCAGATACGCCACCAGCGGTCTTCGCGACTGCGGATTACGCGCTGCAATTCACCGTCATCAAAATGCTTGTTACCCAAAAACAAGATACGCGAAATTTCTGTCTGCGGGCCTTCGCTGATTTCAAAAATCAGGTTCACACGGTTTTGGTCGAGCTTGATAATCTTAGGATCAATGCTGGCGGAGAAACGTCCGCTCAGGCGGTATAGCTCTTGCAGCCTTTCAACGTCTGTCTGTACCTTTGTACGCGTCAACACCGTACGCGGGCGTATCTGAACTTCAGATTCCAGATTTTCCGTTTTCAGTTTGTCGTTACCTTCAAAACGGATTTCGTTGACGATCGGGTTTTCCACCACAACGACCACCAAATCGTTGCCTTCTTGATACAGCGATACGTCGGCAAACAGGCCCGTGGCGAAAAGATTTTTCAGGGCATTGTTCAACGCCTCCGTCTCGAACATGTCACCCGCTTGCACGCTGATATACGACAAAACAGTAGAGGGCTCGATACGTTGCGTCCCTTCAACCCGCACAGCCTTGATCATCTGGCTTTGCTGGGCGATGGCTGGTTGTGCTGTGACCACAACGGCGGACAAGCACAACACGGCGGCCAGAGTGGCAGCAGTCGTCCTGTGCTTCAATGCTGAAAATATGCTCATGGTTTGGCGTGCGCTTCGTGAACGTTATGGTTTTTGTTGTTTTTGTTTTATATCAGGAAATCAGGCTTTTAACGTAGTCTACGAATTTAAGTTGCACAAGGTCATTCCACGTTGCAAAAAACATAATACCTACCAAAAAGACCAAGCCTACACGCAGTGCGTATTCTTGCACCTGCTCGCCCAGTGGTTTACCACGCAGCTTTTCCATAGCAAACATCATCAAATGCCCGCCATCGAGAATCGGAATCGGCAAAAGATTGATAAAGCCAAGGTTCACCGAGAGTAAAGCCGTAAAGGTAATAAAGGCAATCAGCCCCTTTTGCGCAAAATCACCCGCATAGGCACCGATGCGCAAAATACCACCCAGTTCATCCGCACTACGGATACCGAGGATCATCTGGCCAAGCGCTTTGAGCGTATCGCCTGTGATGCTCATCGTTTCCATTGTGGCAGCGACAAAACCGGACAGAACATTATGTTCTTTCAGCTCTTTGCCTTTCGGACTGACAATGCCGATACGGCCTGTTTCATGGCGGAAGCCGAAACGATCCATCTCCACCACCAATCGCGGCTTCACGGTCAAGGTCTCCGTCTCCTCTGACCACTCCATCGGGCCGGTCGAGCGGCGCAGCTCCATCTTCATTTCGCTGTCGAGGTTCAGGGCAGCAATTTTACCGAGCTCTTGAAAGCTCGCGACTTTTTTGCCGTTGATGGCGACAATCATGTCATCTGGGCGGATACCGGCTTCTTCGGCAGCCGTGCCTTCTACCACAG
>JBGTNC010000291.1:0-4563 GCA_041743265.1 Alphaproteobacteria bacterium
GGCGGGTGTATCCAAATCTGTCGCGCGTACGCGGGCCGAGAAATTATTGGCGATGGTGGGTTTGCAAGATCGTGCGGGCCATTACCCGTCACAATTATCGGGCGGGGAACAACAACGTGTGGCCATTGCACGCGGCCTTGTGAATGATCCGGCCTTGCTGCTGGCGGATGAACCGACAGGTAATCTGGATCCGGCAACGGCGGATGGTGTTTTTAAAACATTGGTAGAAACAATCCGCAGCCAGAATATTGGCGCTTTGATTGTGACGCATAACCACGAGCTAGCGGCCAAAATGGACCGTGTTTTATCCCTGAAAGACGGCGTGATTTCGGCATAAAGCCGCTTTAGCTGGGTTTTTTCAGGTTCAGCGGTTTTTGGACGGCCAGAGGTTTTTTCAAGCTATGTAAGCCCGGTGCGGGACGGTTGAAAACGTCTTGCGTATCGGCCTGCATGGCAGCCGTCTGGCGGGATGCCGCACGCACAATAATTTCTTGAAACTGAAGCAGGGCATTTTCATCTACTGCAAAATCCAGCTTGATGGCGGGCACTTTTTGGGTGTTGCTCCATTCCATACGGCTTTCGGATTCATGCGTGTTGTGTTCGGATATATACATCCGTGTTGCCGGTTCGTCGTTTATCTTATTGGCAATAGCTATCAGGCGTGTGTTGGGGCCGATGTGTAAAAAGCCATACACGGGCATGCTCACCTGTTTGGCGCTGCGTGTATTTTTGTTATTTTCAGCGGTGAAGATCATGTCATAAGCATTGGAATAATCACCCGTGCGCAGGTCAAACGATATATCCATGCCATTTTGCTGGCACATATGGACCGTTTCACTGATCATTTCGATCATCACGGTAATGCCCTGCTTGCGATTACCTTTGGCTGTGTCTTCAACGGCATCTTGAAACGCGCTGTGCAATTGCTGCGCTGTGAGCGAGGCCTGTTTACGCGGGATGCTCATTTCGGGCCTGTTTTCAGCTTGGATGTTGTTTTGCCAATGGGCTGATTGTTTTGTGCAGCCGAGAGGTCATATTCACGCAATTCCTGCGTCGCACCTGTCACGGCGGCTGTTTGCAAAACAGTCATCATGAAGGCCTTGCGGTCTTCTTCATCGTGCAGGTTGTACTGGAAGAATTTTGCATCTGCGCGTGATGTTGATTTTCCTGTCATTGTGTAGTCATACCAGAACGTATCGGCGCTGATTGTTTGCTTTGCGTTTTGCGGTTTGTTGATGTTATCGGCGTGACAATCCACGATATTATCGGGATGTATGCGGATTAAAAAACGCGCGTCATCTATGCTCAGGATAGAAAAGGCGACCTGTGCGGTGCTGCGCGGATGTGTTTCAAAATTATACTGGCGCAGGGTGTCATATCCGGCAAGCTCGATGCCGATTTGTTGCAGGCCAATATCATGGCATTTGGCGATAAGGCCGTTCAGGCTGGCCAGTGTTTCACGGAAGACTTGTTTGTCTTCGCGGGCGTCCTTGGACAAGGCGGCAAAGGTTTCGGCCAGACTACCGCTGCTGAGGTTTTTCAAGGGGCTGGTGCTGGCAGGTGGTTCTTCGGCGGGTTTTGCCACAGGTGTTTCCACGACCGGCTTTTTAGGCGGCGGCGGTTCTTTGGCTGTCGGACGGCTGGGGCTATAGCTGAAGCCATCGTCAATTTCCTGCTGTGTTTGCTTGCGCATCATGGGCGTAACTCGCTGATTTATCTGAGGGGTTATCCTAATAAGGTTTTCATATTAAGTCAAGACGCGTTTTCTGGCTGAAAACTGTTGAAATTCAATGGTGTTAGTGTGAAAAATGGGCATGTCCAGCACCGTGCCACAGTTTGTCCATCTGCGTACCCATTCGGCCTATTCACTGGCCGAGGGGGCCATCCGCATCAAGGACCTGTTGCCGCTTGCTAAAGCGCTCGAGATGCCGGCCGTCGCCGTGACGGATACGGGCAATATGTTTGGCGCGCTCGAATTCTCGCTGACGGCAGCAAAATCGGGGATCCAGCCGATTGTCGGTTGCCAGATGTGGGTGGAAAAACCTGAACAGGTTGACCAGAAAACCCCCAAGTGTGAAATGCCGGATCAGCTTGTGCTGCTGGTGCAAAATCATCAGGGCTATATGAACCTGATGAAACTGACGAGCAAAGCGTATTTGCTGCCGTTGGAGCATACCGAAAAACCGGCGATCAGTTGGGCGGATGTCGCGCAGTATAACGCGGGTCTCATCTGCCTAACAGGCGGGGCCAAGGGCAGCATCGGGCGTCTGCTGGCAGAAAGCCAAACGTCGGCTGCCGAGAAATTGCTGCTGACGCTGAAACAGTCTTTTGGCGATCGTTTGTATATCGAGCTGGAACGACATGGTGCCGCCGAAGAAGTCATGATCGAAGACGGGCTGCTGGATTTGGCCTATGCGCATCACGTGCCGATTGTCGCCACCAATAATTGCTTTTATGCAGAACCGGATATGTACGAAGCGCATGACGCGCTGATGTGTATTGCCGAAAGCGCCTATGTGCAAGATACCAAGCGTCGTCGCGTGACGCCCGAGCATTACTTTAAATCCGGCGCGCAAATGGCGGAGCTGTTTAAAGACCTGCCAGAAGCCATCGAAAACACGGTGCATATCGCCAAACGCTGTGCCTTTATGCTGGGTGAAGAAAAACCTATTCTGCCGCGTTTTGAAACGGGTGATGATAAAACAGAATCCGAGGCGCTACGCGAGCGTACGGAAAAAGGCCTGCTCTGGCGTTTGGAGCATTACGTTTATCAAAAAGACTGGGATCAGGCAAAACGCGACGCCGTACGCAAAGAATATTTCGAGCGTATGGAATACGAACTGGGCGTCTTGCTCAAGATGGATTACGCCGGATATTTTCTGATCGTTTCTGATTTTATCCAATGGGCGAAAGATCACGATATTCCGGTGGGGCCGGGGCGTGGTTCCGGTGCGGGCTCGGTTGTGGCCTGGGCCACCAAAATTACTGACTTGGACCCCATCGAAATGGGGCTGCTGTTCGAGCGTTTCTTGAACCCGGAACGTGTGTCCATGCCTGACTTCGACGTGGATTTTTGTCAGGAACGGCGTGATGAAGTTATTCAATACGTGCGTAACAAATATGGCCGCGACAGCGTGGCGCAGATTATTACCTTTGGTAAGCTGCAAGCGCGCGCGGTTGTGCGCGATGTGGGCCGTGTTTTGCAAATGCCCTACGGACAGGTTGATAAAATCGCCAAGCTGGTGCCGCAAAACCCCGCAAACCCCATCAGTCTGGGGGAGGCACTGGAGAACGAGCCGCTGCTGCGTGAGGCCCGCGACAGTGACGAACAAGTCGGTAAGCTGATTGACGTTGCGCTGAAGCTGGAAGGCCTGTTCCGCCATGCCTCCACGCATGCGGCAGGTGTGGTCATCGGTGACCGCCCGCTGGATGAGCTGGTGCCGCTCTACCGCGATCCGGGATCGGATATGCCGGCCACCCAGTTCAATATGAAAGACGTTGAAAAAGCGGGGCTGGTTAAATTCGACTTTTTGGGTCTGAAAACCCTGACGGTTGTCAAAGACGCCATCCGCCTGATCCGTGAAAAAGAAGGCGTGGAGTTAGATCCGCTCAAATTCCCGCTGGATGACAAGGCGACGTACAAATTGCTGGCAAAGGGCGATTGCTCCGCTGTTTTCCAGCTCGAGAGTGCGGGCATGCGCGATTTGTGCCGCCAGATGAACGTGAAAAACTTCGAAGAGATTATCGCTATCGTCGCCCTGTTTCGTCCAGGGCCGATGGAAAACATCCCGCTCTATATTTCCAACCTGAAAGGCAAGGATGCGATTGAATACATGCACCCGTTGCTGGAACCTGTATTGAAAGACACCTACGGTGTCATGATTTATCAGGAACAGGTGATGTCTGCCGCGCAGATTTTGGCGGGCTATTCTCTGGGTGGTGCGGATCTTTTGCGCCGTGCGATGGGTAAAAAGATTAAAGCGGAAATGGATGCGCAGCGCGAAGTTTTCGTGAAGGGCTGCGGCGAATTTAATGATATCGCGCCAGAACTGGCCAGTTCCATTTTCGACCAGATTGCCAAATTTGCGGATTACGGCTTTAACAAAGCGCACTCGGCCGTTTACGCACATATCGCGTTTCAAACCGCATGGCTGAAAACGCATTATCCGGTCGAATTTATGGCCGCCACCATGACGCAGGATATGAGCATCACGGATAAACTGGCCATGCTGCGCCAAGAGCTTGTGCGCATGGGCATTACATTGTTGCCGCCTGATATTAATAAATCCATCCCGCGTTTCTCGGTGGAACGTTTGCCTGATGGCACGAAAGCCGTGCGTTACGCACTTGCCGCATTGAAAGGTGTGGGCGAGGAGGCGATGAAGCGCGTGGTGGCAGAACGTGATGAAAACGGGCCGTTTAAAGACCTTTATGATTTTGCCCGCCGTTTGGACAGCAAGGTGATTAACAAACGCCAGATGGAATCATTGGCATCCGCCGGCGCTTTTGACCAGATGCAGGAAAACCGTGCGGTTGTTGTGGGTGGTGTCGAGATTTTGATGC
>JBGTNC010000292.1:0-2781 GCA_041743265.1 Alphaproteobacteria bacterium
TTGTTGTTGCGGGCGGTCCTCACGGCTTTCGCGGGCCAGCAGCTTTTGCAAACGCTCCACCGCTTCATCTTCTGTCACGCCGTGGTGGCCGGCGGGAGGCTCCGGCGCATGTACCGCCCATTCGGGCAAACGATCCCAGATGCGCAAAGCTGCGCGTATTTCACTGCGGGTGGGCGGTGTATCGCTGCGGCCCAAGGCGGCCAGCACAGACGGCGTCCATGGCCAGCCTTGCCCTGCAACGGCTGGGTGTTGCGGTACGCCGTTATCCGCAGGCGTGGTACCGTTCATCAAACCCATCATGGCAGCCATGGCAGCGGCATCGGTTTTTTGATCGCGATTTAAATCGGCCAGCAGGTGCCGTGCGATATCGCGCAAGGCCATGCATTGGTCTTCCGCGCTTTCGGGCTCCATCAAATTCAAACTGCGGGCAAGGCCGCGCGGTGTGGGCACGGTAAAGCTGCCTGGCAAAGCAAAGGCAAAAAGCTCCAGCACGTCATAGGCGACAAAGCGCTCCATCTTTAAAACCGCTGCCAGATTGGGGCCGTGGCAAACGATGGGCATCTGCTGGCGCACCAATTGGCGCGCGGCATCGTGGCTGAGGGTTTGCAATTCGCCGTCGATGGTCAGGCAGGCAATTTTGGGCCCGTTCTGTACAAGGACAGGGGCATGGGGCACCAGCAGCCTACGGCCGGGTGCCGCGGGTTGTTGCTGCACGTGCGAATTGGTCATAATTATTTCATTTGTGGCGGTGTATTGGCAAAATACCGCAGTTTCCCGTGCGGCGATACAGCAAATGCGACGGCAAATAACGGCCTTGCATCCTATTGATACTTTTGCCAATTATACGGGGACTGGAGAATAACATGCAAATCCGATGCTTCCCCGTAGCCAATGATCAGGATATGAAAACCTGTCTGGATATTCGCAAAACCGTTTTTGTGGATGAACAGCAAGTGCCGTCCGCGCTGGAAATTGATGGCCTTGACCGTGCCGCACGACATTTTGGTGTGCGGATGGATCAAGAAATTGTAGGCACCTGCCGCGTGCGTCTGGTGGGCAGTGCCGCCAAAATCGAACGCGTCGCGGTTCTGAAAGAGCATCGCAGCCGTGGCATTGGCGGTGTTTTGATGAAATACATCTTGCAGGAACTGTCCAAGACAGGGGATATTCAACTGTTCAAACTCAGCGCGCAGATGGAAGCCGTCGCTTTTTACGAGAAGCTGGGCTTTCGCACACGTGGCGCCGAGTATATGGAAGCGGGTATGCCGCATTACGAGATGATACTGGAAAAACAAGGATAACTGAAAATGTCAAAACAACAGGCGGGCTCCGCAGAAACACAGGCAACGGATTCAAACGCATTGATCGATGCGAAGATCGAAAACCTGAAGCAACTGCAGCTGAAGGGCGTGAACCCCTTTGCCTATCGTTTCGAAGTCACCGCCTATGCCGACGATCTTCAGAAAAAATACGAAGGTTTGCAAAACGGCGAAGAGACAGGCGATGTTGTCGCTGTTGCGGGCCGCATGATGTCGAACCGCAATTCCGGTATGTTTATCGACCTGAAAGACACCACAGGCAAAATCCAGATTTTTAGCCACAAAGACCGCGTCCCTGCCGAGGTACTGGACCAAATGGCCTATTACGATATCGGCGATATTATCGGCGTGACGGGCAAAGTACGCCGCACCCCGCGTGGCGAGCTGACCATCAATACCGAAAAGGTAGAGATGCTGACCAAATCCATCCGCCCCTTGCCGGAAAAATATCATGGCATCCACGATGTGGAATTGAAATACCGCAAACGCTATCTGGATCTCATCATGAACGATGAAAGCCGCGCGACATTCCGCAAGCGCAGCAAAATCATCGCCTTCATCCGCCAGTTGTTGACGGGGGATGACTTCATGGAAGTTGAAACACCTATGCTGCATTCGATTGCAGGGGGTGCCAGTGCCAAACCGTTTTTGACGCATCACAACGCGCTGGATATGCAGCTGTTTTTGCGGATCGCCCCTGAATTGCACCTGAAGCGTCTGGTGGTGGGTGGTTTTGACCGTGTGTTTGAAATCAACCGTTGCTTCCGCAACGAAGGTATTTCGGTGAAACACAATCCTGAATTTACCTCCGTTGAAATCTATCAGGCCTATGCCGATTATAGCGACATGATGGATTTGACCGAGCGTATCATCGAAGGCGCTGTCAAAATGCTGCACAACGGGGAGACGAAAATCAAATTCGGCGCGCGCGAGATTGATTTCAAAGCCCCCTGGGCGCGCAAAACGATGACAGAACTTGTCACCGAAAAAACAGGCGTTGATTTCGGCAGCATCCCTGATGCCAAAGAAGCTGCCGCCAAAGCCAAAACACTGGGCGTGCATGTAAAAGAAGGCTCTAACTGGGGTGAAGTGCTGGAAGCGGTCTTCGGTGATAAAGTTGAAGCTGATTTGATCCAGCCTGTGCATGTCATCGACATGCCCAAAGATATTTCACCGCTGGCCAAACAACACCGCGACCATGAAAACCTGACCGAGCGTTTTGAAACCTACGTCAATGGTTGGGAACTGGCGAATGCCTTTTCGGAGTTATCGGACCCTTTCGACCAATTGGCCCGCTTCAAAGGTCAAATGGCGGCCCGTGAAGCCGGTAACGAAGAAGCGCAAATGCTGGATGAAGATTTTGTCGAGGCGCTGGAATACGGTCTGCCGCCGACAGGGGGCTTGGGCATCGGGATTGACCGGATGGTTATGCTGCTCACGGACTCGCAAAGCATCCGCGATG
>JBGTNC010000293.1:0-5144 GCA_041743265.1 Alphaproteobacteria bacterium
CGGCCCCCTGAAACTGGCACACCGGAGGATATGTTTGATCTACCCTCTCACGAGTTGCGCGATCTGATCCGCGGGTTCATTTGGCGAGATGAGCATTTTAACGGAATGACGATTCGTGAGATCGCCAAGCGGGATAAACGATCCGATGCCTTTGTCGGTGGGATGATCAGGAAAACGCTTGAAATTGCCTGAACGTATAGCGCACTCTAAGGTTGTGTATTTTAGAGTATATAGCATGCCACTTGACCATTATGTATCCCAAGTTCATCTAAGAAACTTCTATTCGCCGGCTTTGGCTAACAGGCAAATGCATGGTTTTAGAAAAAATGACCTATACACATTTCCCTGCAGTTCAGAGAATGTTTGTCGGATTGACGGCGGCAGTACAAATAAATATTTAACTGAACCTCGAGCAATCGAAGATTTTCTTAGAACAATAGAACCAAGATATAATGCGGCTCTCGAGAAATTGAGAAAAAATGAAATTGATAAAGAAGTCATATACGTCCTCAGTGGTTTTGCTGCATATGTAGCGATTTGTTCACCGACTGGTATGCGCTTGCATATAGGCCCATTGAAAAAGCTGGTTGAGGCAAGTGCGAAAATTCTTGAGGTACAAAATCTGTTATCTCCAGCCCCTCAAATATTAGGTAACAAAATGCTTTCTCAACTTTTGGAAAGTGGAGAGGCTGAGGTTAATGTTGATGGAAAGTATCCCCAAGCAATGGGTATTTCAACAATCTTTGAGAGGCAGGCTGTGTGGGGAAATGCGGAATGGGATATTTTAATCAATCGGGAGAAAAACAGCCCGTTTTTTACGAGTGATTTTCCTGTCGGTGTGGCGCCCTCCTCCGATCCAAGAGTGCATCATAGGGTGATACCGCTAGCCCCGGATATTGCCATTCGGATTAAGCCTAATATTGACTTGGATCGAAAACAGTTAGACCCTTCTTTTAAATTTTTCTCATTCAATGTAAGAAGAGTCGACTTACGAGAAATCGCAAAGGTTAATACAATAATTGTTAGATGTGCGGAGAACTTGGTTTTTTATCGTGATAATAATGATTGGGTAATGCCGTTTCTTAAAAAGAATAGGACATACAAAATCGAAACTAGAACTGTAAGTATCCCCCAAAGGGGGGGATACAAGCTTTGGTCAACAACAGAAGTGCAGCCGACAAATTAAGCTAGCTCTGTTTTTTCTAGTGTGACGAGAAATTTTCTAAAGGGCGCCAAACCTGTTTTTACGTTTTAGAGAGAAATAGCTGTTTTCGGTCTGAGGTCGGCGGTCTCCGTAGTTTGGCGCGTTCGCCATATCGCGAAGTATGCGCCAACAGCGCGCATTTCTGCGCGATGGGCGTGGATAGTCTCTGGGTAGTGGAAGGTTTGGTGGTGCAAGCATACAATCGAACCGTCGTACGCTCGCCTGTTCTCTAATGACAAAGCAGGCGCGTTATTCGTTGTGAAATGACAAGCGCGCTAAAGTTGTTGTCAGAAAATTATCAACAATCTCAATAATATAAGCCACTGAGAGACTTTAGTACCCGATTTGTTAGGGCGCGCAGACAGTGCGAACCGGCGCCAGTTCAAGTCTATTGCGGAGACGGGATTCCGC
Organism: Alphaproteobacteria bacterium; assembly: GCA_041743265.1. GTDB lineage: Bacteria > Pseudomonadota > Alphaproteobacteria > Micavibrionales > UBA2020 > UBA2020. The sequence continues at coordinate 1,616 of JBGTNC010000293.1, forward strand.
TCAAACTATACCTGCCGCTATTGGCATACCTGCGATGCCGCCACTGCTTCAGCAGAGCTTGAGTTTCTTTCAGGTGTAAAATGTTTTGCCGTTCAGATTCCAGTGCGCCTGGTTAGGGCTGCTATCATCGCCACCAGTTCAGACATATCTACCGGCTTGGCGATATGCGACTGGTAACCGGCTATTAATGCCCGCGTGCGTTCCTCGGCTCGGGCAAATGCAGTCAGCGCAATGGCCAGTGTAGCGCCACCGCGCTCTATACTCAATGTTCTTACCTTGCGGATGAATTCATAGCCATCCATTTTCGGCATCCCAATATCGCATAACATTATATCCGGCCGCAATTCAGTTAATAGCTGAAGGGCTTCTTCGGCGGAGGCGGCGACATGGACTTGAGCATTACATCCGCTTAACACGCGGTGCATTAGTTCTCTCGCATCCAACTCGTCGTCCATCACCAATATTTTAAGGCTGCTGATATCGGCTATTTTAGAAGGATTTCTTTCCGAAGGAAGTGTAGTCCAATCCCTACCCTCATAACTTTTGTCATCGCTATGAGCGTTTACTTTCATGCGGGGCAGATGAATGATGAAGGTCGATCCCTGACCGTCGCCAGGGCTTTTAGCCCTGACCGATCCACCGTGCAGTTCAACCAGTTGCTTAACGATGGCCAAACCAAGGCCAAGGCCGCCATGCTGGCGCGTCGTGCTGCCGTCACCCTGCCGGAAACGCTCGAATAAGTAGGGCATCAATTCTGGCTTAATACCCTGGCCTGTATCGCTGACGCTAATCTCTAAATTATTTTTTACTTGCTCCAGAGTTACTTCGACTTTACCGCCTGCGGGCGTAAATTTGACTGCGTTGCTCAGCAGATTCAAGATAACCTGTTGCAAACGATGTGGATCGCCTGAAATCGGCCCGGTAAGCGTACCCGGTTTTTTTATAAGCCGGATGTTTTTGGCTTCCGCTGCAGACCGTATGGCATCCATTGCCGCCTCGATGATATCCGAGGGTTCCAGCAGTTGCACGTCCAGCAACGCTTTACCAGAAATGATCCGGCTCATATCCAGCAGATCTTCGATAAGCTGCGCCTGCGCGAGAGCGCAACGCTCGATAACAGCAATGCCTTTTTTGATATCATTCTTGCCCGGACGGTCCATTGCGATCAATTGTACCCAGCCAAGGATAGCATTAAGAGGGGTACGTAGTTCATGACTGAGCGTCGCTAGGAATTCATCCTTCATGCGGCCGGCCTGTTCGGCCTCGAAACGCGCCGCGCGTGCAGCTTCCCGCGAATGGACTAGATTGGTCACGTCGACCCCGTGGGTGATGATGCCGGTTATCTTTCCATCAGGGCCGCGCAATGCCTGGTAGACGAAGTTCACGAATATTTCCAGGGGTGGCTGGCCGCTGGTGCGGCTAAGAAGAACCGACATCTCGTTCCCGATGAACGCTTTTCCTGTGCGGTACACTTCGTCGAGGCGTTCAATGTAGCCCTGTCCTTCCAGCTCCGGTAAAGCATTAAGGGCCGATTTACCGATGATTTCACGCCTGCCGACCATATCGTAATACCGATCATTAGCTAACTCGAAGACATGGTCGGGGCCTCTCAGTGTACAGATGAAGGCCGGTGCTTCCTCGATAATCGCGGCGAGGTTGGACCGTCCGCTCTCTACAACTCGCATAAGGTGTTCACGCTCGGCCGCAAGCTGATCACGTTCTCGTTCAGCCTGTATCAAGTCTGTTTCTTCCACGCATGCACAGAACACTCCACCTATGCCGTCTTTATCGTCCGGGATAGGGCTGTAAGACCATGAAAACCATGCATCTTCCGGATAGCCATTGCGCTCCATGGCTAAATGGACGCGGTGGTTCCAGCTTGCTTCTCCCCTCTGCATAACGGCATCGATTTGCGTGGCAACGGCCGGCCAGACTTCCGCCCAGACTTTATTAGCGGAGCAGCCCAGCGCGCCTGGATGACGTTTGCCGAGTATGGGCGCATAGGCGTCATTGTAAATGAAAGTGAATTCTGCTCCCCACCAGACAACCATGGGAAAGCGGGAATTGAGACAGATTTGTGCGGCGGTCTTTAAACTTTGGGGCCATGCTTTAACTGGCCCCAGCGGAGTCTCCGACCAGTCAAAGTCACAAAACCGCTTAGACATTTCGCTGTCATTTAAGAAGCCGATATCGACTGAAATCTGGGCGGTTTGATTATTGGCCATTACAACTATTAACGCGGTGGCTGCTGATAAGCAATTACAATGATTAAGCCACATGAAATCGAACCGTTACGGAGGCTTTAAAATCTACTAATTGCGGGTGCGCGATTTAGCTCAAACTTTAATCCCACATCAATGTGGGGGGATTGCTTGATACTGATCCATACGCGCCGCTTCGTTCTTGACTTGCTAGAGCATAGTACATACGTAAACCGGCGCATGTTCGCCTTGCGTGAGTCGAGGCGCCAAACTAAAAATTGTGGTTTAGAGAGAAAGGCGCCTTTGCGGCAGCGAAGAAAGATTCTCTGTTGTTTGGCGTGAATCTGAGCATCAAAAAAGCCCACTAAAAGCGGGCTTAAAACGTCATTTTTCTATTTAATATCAACCACTTATACTGCGTGGTGGTGTATGCAGTCTGCCGATAACCTGTCTCGGGCACAATTCCCTGTTTAACTGGGAAAATACAGGCAATATTTCAATTTTTGGCGCCGGGCATTTGCCCTGTTTGCGCAGTATATCCCCGTAATTCGGGCCTTAAGGCGCTTTTCCTGCTATTCGCTGACCCAAAAATAACAGGGTAAAACCCTATAGCTTAACAGGGACGAATACGCGGGGAACTGGGGTGAGCGCAAGCAGCGCGGCCAGTTATACCCCTAAGCCATTATCTACGTTGCTGCTTTACTTGATTGCCATTGAAACAACACAGGAGCCTTCCATTTCTAGACAGGATTTTTTTGGTGCGGCAAGGCTGCAGGCCCCAGTAATGCCCTATTTAGAGCCAGATCAACAGGGCTTATCTCATTGGTATAACTTGATATTGTTTGCAACCTTTCTGTGTTGTGCGGAAGGCTGTGTAATTTCTCAGGCCGTCCGTCCTTTTTCAACGCTTCACGTATATAGTGGTCACCTAACTTAGGAGGTTATGATGAGCGAGCAAAACTATCAAAAACTATGGGAAGATGAAAAAAACTGGGGCGGCGGTCTCTGCGGCTGGTATTTTTGTAAAGAAGATCCGCGTCTCTGGGTTCCTAAAAAAATTAAAAAACTAGGCATTTCTATAAACCTTGGACACCCTAAAGGTGGAGCAACGCTGGTTAAGCTGTTTCTTATGCCGGTGTTATTAATGGTTATCATTCTTTTCGTGAGTGTGGCGATCTCGTTTACTAAATGCGGCGTGTCTTCTTGATCCAAACCTCGGGCGCACCGTCTTCTACAATTGTACGCACACCTTGAGTGGATCCTGATTTGCTCCGACAAGATAAAATTCACAGACCAAAGAATGGTGACTGTTAACTGTCAATAAAGCG
>JBGTNC010000294.1:0-34238 GCA_041743265.1 Alphaproteobacteria bacterium
CTGGGATGGAAATGAAACATGGCTGGTACTGGGCGGCGGCGGGCTCTTCGCCGCGTTCCCGTTGGCATACGCAATTGTGATGCCGGCCCTTTATATTCCCGTCATTGTCATGCTGCTTTGTCTGATCTTCAGGGGCGTGGCTTTTGAATTTCGTTTCAAGGCAGAGCGGTCGAAAAAATTGTGGGATATAGCGTTTCATTTCGGCTCCCTTGGCGCGGCGTTCATGCAGGGGATTATTCTGGGCGGCTTGGTGCAGGGTATTTCTGTTGACGGGCGCAGCTTTTCAGGCGGCGCGTTTGATTGGTTGACGGCGTTTAGCATCATGACAGGCCTGGGCGTTGTGGCCGGGTATGTTTTGTTAGGTGCCACGTGGCTGATCATGAAAAGCGATGGCGAGACGCAAGCTTGGGCACGCCGCGCAGCGAAATATATTTTGCTGTTTGTTGCTTTGTTTATGGGGCTTGTCAGTCTGTGGGTGCCGTTTTTGGATAACGCTATTCATGCACGTTGGTTTCACCCGTCATTTTTCTTTTGGCTGCTGCCTATTCCGTTACTGACGTTGTTGTTCTTTATTCGTCTGATTGTGGGGCTGCGCCGTGAAGAGGAATACAGCCCGTTCTTGTGCAGCATTGCGCTGTTCTTTCTGGGGTATCTGGGGCTCGGTGTCAGCCTGTGGCCGTGGATTGTGCCATTTAAAGTGACTTTGGCCCAAGCCGCCGCAGCGCCGGAATCTCTCTCGCTGCTGTTGGTGGGGGCGGTTGTGATGTTGCCGATTATTCTGAGCTATACCGCTTATTGCTATTACATCTTCCGGGGTAAAGCGCCGCATGAAGCCAGCTACGGATAGATTGCGCGGGGCCTTCTGCCGCCTGTCGCCCAAAACGCGCCAGTGGCTGTGGTTTACAGCTTTGTGGCTCTGCGGGTTTGCCGTGGTGGGGGCTATATCTTTAATGGTGAAACTGATTATGTCTTTTGCATAACCTGCGCTGGCTTGCGGTATTTCTCAAAAATTCGTATAACGGACAGCGCAGAACATGAATGTCTGCGCTGTCGGCGCGATAACAAAAATAGAGAATTAAAAGGTGATACATGGAAGCCAATCTGCCAGCTGATTTTAACGAAGGCCTGAAGATACTGCAAAACAACATGCCGTTTTTTCTGGAACTGGGCATGCGTCTTCTTAGCGCCTTGGTGATTGTGGTTGTTGGCTGGATGCTCGGTAATTGGGCGCAACGCCGCATCACGAATATTAAACGTCTGGATGCCACGCTCAGCAGCTTCATGGGCGGGTTTTTGAAATATGTGGTGCTGGCGATTGCGCTGATCACGGTGCTGGGTCAGTTCGGCGTGCAAACGGCAAGCCTGCTGGCGGTCTTGGGTGCTGCGGGTTTGGCCATCGGCCTTGCCATGCAGGGCACGCTGTCGAATGTGGCGGCGGGTGCCATGATGCTGGTGCTGCGTCCGTTTAATGTCGGCGATTATATTCAAGTGGGCGGTGTCAATGGTATTGGCGGCACGGTGAAACTGCTGGGACTTTTCGGCACAGAAATGGCCACCCCCGATAACGTTTATATTTTTGTGCCCAACGGTAAAATTTGGGGCAATGATATCTGGAACTATTCGCGCAACCCTGTGCGCCGTCAGGATTTGAATGTCGGCATCAGCTATGGCGATGACATCAACAAAGCCTTTGCGATCGTGCAAGAAATTCTCGATAACGAACCGCGTGTTGTGAAGGACATGCCGGATCGCCCGGCCGAAGTGATGGCGAGCGCCATGAGCGATTTTTCGATTGATCTCATTGTACGTTTCTGGTGCGCGCGTGAAAATTATTGGGCGCTGAAGTGGTCTTTGACCAAGCAGATCAAAGAAGCCTTTGATGCGGGTGGTATTACCATTCCGTTCCCCACGCGCACCATCAATATGGTTTCCAAAGATCAGGATGCCGAAAAATCTCTGCCAAAATCCGCAGCACAGTAACAGGATATTTTTATGAACATGCAAGCATGGCCTCGGCAAAAACGTCTTTTCCTTTTGCTGGGTGCGGCCTTGCTGGCTGTCATCGGCATGTTTATGGTGCCGCCAATCGCGCAAGATCTGGCCTACCATGATTTTATCGACCCGCGCCGGCTTTGGGGTATTCCCAATTTCGGCGATGTCATGAGCAATCTGCCCTTTGCGATTGTAGGGCTTGCAGGCTTGCGGTTTTTACACCACACACACCGGCTGTTTGATGACAGAGCGGCGTTTCGCTTGTGGATTGTTTTTTTCGTGGGCGTGTTTCTGGTAGCGTTTGGCTCGGGCTATTATCACTGGGCGCCGGATAACCATACCCTTGTCTGGGACCGCATCCCGATGACAATCGCCTTCATGTCGCTGTTTTGTTTGATTGTGCTGCGGCATATTGATCGTCAAGCGGGTATCAAACTGTTTGCACCCTTGTTGGTCATCGGCATCAGCAGTGTTTTTTATTGGGATTATACCGAAAGCATCGGGCAGGGGGATTTGCGTCCCTATGCGCTGGTGCAGTTCTTGCCAATGATTTTGATCCCGCTGATCCTCTGGCTGTTTCCGGCCACGAATGCGGGGGTGCGCTATTTGCTCTGGACGTTAGGTTTTTATATGTTCGCCAAAGTGCTGGAGCATTTTGATGCTGGGTTTTTCCACCTGTTGGGCGATACCGTCAGCGGCCATAGTCTGAAGCATGTATCGGCCGCGATTGCGGTGGGTTGCCTGCTACCCTACGTCAGGCTTTTTGCGCGTGAGGGCACGTCTGGCGACGCTTAAGTTTACCTAAAGCTGGATTTGCTATTTTTTCTGTCTTTGCAGGGCGATTTTGCGCATCTTTTGGTCTAGACTGATGTGATGGATACAGACGTCACAAAAACATCAAAGAAAAAAATGCCCATGTGGGCGCAAATGCTGCTGGGCATGCTCTTGGGTGTGCTGGTCGGCCTTGCTGTCGCACCGGAGGGGGTATTTGCCCTGCCGCCAGATGTTCTGGTGCCGGTGACGGATTGGATCATGTTGCCCGCGCGGCTTTTCCTCGCCTTCATCACCATGATTGTGGTGCCGCTGGTTTTTTGCTCCATCTTGCTGGCGATGACGGAAAGTGGCGGTTTTACATTTTTACGTACCATCGGTTTGCGCGTCGCACTTTATTTTGTGGCGACGACCACGATTGCCGTGATGCTGGGTATCTTTTTAAGCCAGACAATGAACCCCGCGCAGCATGTGCCGGAAAGCTGGCTTGCCAGTCATACTGTCGGTGTTGAAACACTGGCCGATGCAGTGGGGCAGGCCACGGGCCATAGCTCTATTCCCAAAATGGTGGTATCACTTGTGCCGACCAATCCCGCGTCCTCTATCTTGCAACAGGAAATGTTGCAGATTGTGATTGGCGCTATTATTGCAGGCTTGGCACTTGTATCTATGGCGCGCAAGGATGCAGACCCGCTCATCAATGTCTGTAAATCGGTGCAGGGTATTTGTATGAAGGTGGTGCACTGCGCTATGCTGATGGCGCCTGTTGCCGTATTTGGCTTTCTGTTCCGGCTAACCGTGGAAACGGGGCCTGAAATGCTACAGGCCCTTTCTTGGTATATCACCACGGTGCTTGTGGGGCTTTTGTGCCTGATGCTTTTGTATTTGCTGCTGGTCACCTTTGTGGCGCGGCGGGATCCGATTGCGTTTCTGCGTCATATCCGCGATGCGCAGTTGCTGGCTTTTTCCAGTTCCAGCTCTGCGGCGACCATGCCTGTCTCGCTCTCGACGGCTGAAAACAAGCTGGGGGTGGAGCCGGAAGTGGCGCGGCTTGTTATTCCACTGGGCACAACCATCAATATGGATGGCACTGCGATTTATCAGATGATTGTGGCGTTGTTTCTAACACAAATCATGGGGATTGATCTAAGCCTTGGCCAGACGGTTGTGTTGGCTGTGACTATCATCGGCGCGTCTATCGGCTCTCCCGGCAGTCCAGGCGTGGGGCTGGTTATTCTCTCGACCATTCTTGCCAACATCGGCATTCCACCCGAAGCCATTGGTATTATCCTGAGCGTGGATCGCTTGCTGGATATGTGCCGTACCACGGTGAATGTCACGGGTGATTTAACAGCGGCTGTTGTCATGGATCGCTGGGCGCAAAAAAAGAACAATAAGACGAAGACGAAGACGAAGACCGAGGCCGGGGCCGGGGCTGCTTAAAAATAACTCTCACACCTGAAAGTGCTGGTACAGCATGAAGCTAACTTTTCTGGGCGCAGCGGGCACGGTAACGGGCTCCAAATATTTGCTGGAAGATGACAATCGTAAAATTCTAATCGATTGTGGCCTGTTTCAGGGCCGTAAAGAACTGCGCGAGATGAACTGGGCGGAACCACCGTTCGACCCCGCAGATATTGATGCGATTTTGCTCACCCATGCACATATTGACCATAGCGGGTATATTCCGAAGCTGGTCAAAGAAGGTTTTGGCGGGCCGATTTATTGCACCGAGGCGACCGCAGATTTATGCAGCATCTTGTTGCCCGACAGCGGTTATTTGCAAGAAGAAGACGCCGCCGCTGCCAACCACCACGGTTATTCCAAGCATGAACCCGCATTAGCGCTCTATACGCAAGAAGATGCACAAATCTCGCTGGAACAATTGCGACCCATTGAATTTGGCAAACGCTATGGACTGCCCAATAGTTTGCTTGGTTTTACCATGTACCGTGCAGGGCATATTCTGGGTGCGGCTTTTATCCGGTTAGATGATGGCATGACCTCGATTTTATTCAGCGGTGATATTGGCCGTTTGAATAGCCCCGTGATGAAAACACCTGCAAAAATACAGTCAGCAGATTATCTGATTGTTGAATCAACCTATGGCGACCGTCTGCATACGCAAGATGACCCCGTGGAAGATATTGGTAATATCATTAAGCGTACGGCAGCGCGTGGTGGCTCCGTTGTTATTCCGGCCTTTGCTGTCGGTCGTACGCAGGAAATCATGTATCACCTGTTTGTCTTGAAACAAAAACGCATGATTCCGGATTTACCGATTTTTCTGGATAGCCCCATGGCCATCCGCGCGACAGAGCTTTTGCAGCGCCATCCGGCAGACCATCGTCTCAGTCCTGAAATCTGCGCAGGTGTATCGGCCATTGCGCGTTATTCGCAAACAACAGATGAGTCGAAGGCGATTAATACCAGCGAAAATATCCCGAAGGTGATTATTTCCGCAAGCGGTATGGCAACCGGCGGGCGTGTCTTGCATCACCTGAAACATTATGTGGGGGATGAGCGCAATACGATTTTATTTGCCGGCTATCAAGCAGATGGCACGCGTGGCGATAAACTGGTGCATGGCGATAAAGAAATTTCCATCCACGGCCAAATGTGGCCCGTACGGGCAGAGATTGTCCAATTGCACAATATGTCTGCCCATGCAGATTATGCTGAAATCATGACATGGCTGGGCCATTTCAATGCACCGCCGCGTAAGACATTTATTGTGCACGGGGAAGATATTGCGGCCCATGCCCTGCGTGATCGTATCGCCAATACGCTGGAATGGGATGCGCATGTGCCGGTACATGGCGAAACAGTCGAGTTGTAAAAGCGGAGGCTAGGCATGGTGCCAGTTAAATATCTAAATCTTTATCGTAACGTCAAAGGCCGTATGGATCTGTTACGGTTCTTGTTCCGCTGGGACAGTGATTACCGCAAAGATTTGATGATTACCGTGCTGGCCTTTGTGCTCTTGACCTATTCCATGTTTGATATTGATGACTGGATGGATTGGATCGCCATGGCGATCGAAGCGGGCATTATTATGTTGCAGTTGGGCAGTGAACTTTCCATTCTGCCGCGCGATTATCGTCCGTCTTATAGCGGTGTGCGCTATACGGCGGAGGCGGGCACGCATATTGCCTATGATGAACAAAGTTATTTGATGTCCGGTGTGTATCCGGCTGTGGTCGAAGAAATGCTGGGCTTTCATTATCCGGCGGCTCTCATCGGCCTGTGTCGCGAAAGTCCGTTGGTCAGCCCAACGTTTGATGATTCTTTGATGTTGAAGCATAAAATCACCGTGCGTATTGATGCGCGCAATGTGCGCTATATCCGCTCCCGCCACCAGATACGTTATATCGCCATTCGGGTTGCGGATAAATTGCAGCATACGACGAATGGTGTGAAGCTGGCCCTGCACGCCATGGCCGATGCGTTGATTGCAGATTGGCCCGTATCTTTGCGTAAATCATATTATTTTGATGCATTGTTGACAGCGGAAGCGTTCCGCAGCCGTGTGTTTCGCAATAATATCGATGGGGAGCGTGAGGTCTATACGGATCTATCCAGCTATTTCCCCGTCTATAAAGAACGCATTGACGGTCAGGATAGCGTGCGGTTTGTGAATGATTTTCACGAACAGGTTTCGGGCCATATCGGCATTACCGCTTTGTTGCTGACGGAGAACAGGCGTGTAGCAATGTTGTTTCAAGGCTCGGGCAAGGCGATTGGCTCGCGTTCGGTCAGTCTGGGTGGCTCTGGCTCTTTGGACTATAACGACATGGAACGTGCGACCAATCCGGAAGACCTGCGTGATATCGTGCTGCAAGGCATGGCGCGCGAAGCTGCCGAAGAAACCGGTATGATTGAATGGGAAGGTGATATTCGCGGCAACGTTATGCTGACAGGGTTCTTCCGCTGGATTGACCGTTGTGGCAAGCCTGAATTTGTGGGCATTGTGCGCTCGTGTAGTATTCCGTTTGCAGAAAAGCAGGCGATTGATGGTGATGAAGTGATCGGCTTCGAAGAAATCCCTGTAACCGTGAATTGCATGGATGATTTTATCGAGGTCATGCGCTATGTGCGGGATCAGGAAATCAATCTATCGCTTTCATCACTCATGGCGTTATATCGCATGGTGGTTGTGGCGCGGTATAATTCCCCCACAGCGACAGACACGCAACGCCGTATTTATCAAATGGTGTCCGAATTCTTGTTCAGCGACGCAAAGGCGTAAATTTTAAGACCAGATAACATCTGTGACGCCCGTTTCGGTGCCGCGCCAGTTTTTCAAAACGGGCAGGGCCGTGGGGCGTATGGCATCCAGCGTTTCTTCTGTGGCCAAGGTGTGTTTTTGCAGCAGGCCGTAAAGGGCCGCCTGTCCTGCGCGGCCCGCGCCATCTTCGGTTTTAAGGGCAATCACCGTATCATGTTCGGGAATAACGGCGATGTAGGTACCTTCCGCGCCAATCTTGCACATGATTTTTCCTTTGGCTGCCTGCATCAATAGCGTATCCAGCCGCCCTGTACCGGCGACATGCATCGGATGATCAACCATCGCTTGAAACAGGTGACGGCAGGCGGTGCCGCGCTGAAATGACAAGCTCTCCACCTGCATGAAATTGGCAAAACCATGCGCAAGTGCCGAAAGCGGCATGGCGGGGTTCGGGGCGGAACAACCATCAATACCGCAGCAAGCGGGCGTGATGTCTTCTCCGCACACTTGCGCAATGGTGCCGAGGATCATTTTTTGCAACGGATGATTTTCTTGTGTATAGCCTTTGATATCAAAACCCATATGCAGCGCAAGGGTCAGCATGCCGGCGTGTTTGCCGGAGCAGTTATTGGCAAGCGGGCGGGCGGTGGCTGCCGCATCGATATAAGGCACTTGCGCGCCGCATTCCAGATCATCTTCGCTCAAGCCAATGCGGGCCAGCCATGCGGCCACGGCTTGCACATGCAAGTCTTCGCCGTTGTGGGAGGCGCAGGCCAGGGCAATTTCCGCATCGCTCAGCGCGAAGGCCGCAGCCGCGCCGCTTTCCATCAAGGCCAGTGCTTGCAAAGGCTTGAGGGTGGAGCGTGTGAACGTCATGCGCGCGGCATCGCCGTAGCTGGCCGTGACTTTGCCCTCTGCGTTCATTAAAACAGCATGCACGCTATGGCGGCTTTCAACGAGGCTGCCGCGCGAGAGTGTGACGGTGATGGGGGCAGAAGGGGCGGAGGCGGGCATAAGGGGGCTTTCAAGAGATATGAGGCATTCCCGCACAGAATAGGCCAAAAGCCTGTACAGGCGAGTTTTTTTTGTTCTGCTTGACAACAGGGGGTGGTTTTTCCTAATGTGACGGCTGGAGGTATTATGACACCGCAAGCCCGCCCTGTTCTGGTTATTTTTGATCTGGTCTCGACTTTGACCGATGCCGCGCCGCGCTATGTGCAGGCGTTTAAGGATGTATGCGACCTGCATGGCAAGCGCGCGCCCAGTGCCGAAGAACTGCAAGAGATGCTGGGAAACAAAAACCTCGCCGAAATTACCGAACATTTCATCGGCCCGATGGACGCCACACAAAAAAAACAATTCATGGCTGAATGCAATCATGCCTGCGATGCTTTGCTGACGCAGCCGACATGGACAGAAAATTTATACCCGCATGTGAAAGAGGCGATTGAAACACTGTCGCTGCGCGGTGTGACGCTGGGGATTTATACGGGCACCCGCGAAGACGCGTTGGAAGCGCAACTGGCCTATCATGATATAGGTGATTTTTTTAACCGCAGTTTTGTACGCGGTAAAGACAATGCGCGGGATGCCGGCCAGAATAACCGCGATTTAAAAGCAAAACAGCTGCGCGATATTGTGCAGGCGTTTCGCACGCAGGTAAAAAACTCGCAAGCACAGGTGATTGTGATTGGTGATTCAAAGGTAGATGCGCAAGCTGCCGCGGATGACGGTTTGTTATTTGTAGGTTTTGCCGCCGATGATGCGAAGCGCGATAAAATGCAAAAAGCAGGCGTTGTAAACATCATGCGTGATTTTGGCGATCTGCCGGATCTGGTGGAGCGTTTGATCCGCCCTTGTACGAATGATAATGAACCAGCACCGCAACAGGGCGCCAAGCCCCGCCCAGCCGGCGGGCGCGGCATGAAGCCGTCCTGACCAATCGCGCAAAAGTTTAATTTTCGCGCAGGTTTAAATTTTAAGTTGCATTTGATAGCCCGAATCGTGCATTATTTCCGTAATGTAAAGCATCTCACAATGGAGGAATTCTTGAAAACAAAGGCTTTTCAACAAAAACTGACTGCTGCGCGTGATTTTGCAGCCGTTGCCCTTTTTACCGGTGCGTCTATTTTTTACTACCACGCCAGCGCACCTGAACCTGCAACGCAAGGTCCTGCTACGCCTGCGGCCAATCATGCTTTTGTCGATGGTAACCCCATTCGCTTGCATTGGCTGACATCTGCTTTTAAGCAAGACACAACCACACAAACACCGGCCCAAAAATCAGCTTTTCTGGATGGTAAACCGATCCGTCTTGCACGCTGATAAGTATGAATGAAACGGGCCGCTGCCTTGATGTTAAAATCAGGGCGGCGGCTTTTTATATGCCGTGCCGTGGTTTTTACATGGCGGCGCTGATAAAGCTGCCGGGGTTCAGATAATCGAAGACTGTTTTACTGGATTTTTCATTCACAACACCGCCCGCCAGAAACGGTTTTTGATAGAGTTGTCCGTTTTTGAAGATCAGGCTGATCTCGTAATCATAGCCTTTTTCATCTGTCTGAATACGAATGAGCGATGAAAACCCGTGCTTACGCTTCACGCGTTTATAAGCAATGCGATATCCTTCCAGCGAATTCAGGAATTGCATGATGTCTTCTCCGGTGCGGAAGTGGATAGGAATACCCGCGTCTTTACCGCCGAACAATGTGCCCACAATTTCGCCACGATCAAGGCGGCGGAAATCGCGTTCTACGCGCCCCAGTCTTGCGAAGACTTCCGGTTTGCTCATGCCGGGCTCCAGGCTGTCGACCCATTCTTTCAGATTGGCGTTGGAATCGTAGAGGCTGTCGTTCACAGCATCTGACCCACCGGGGAGGCTACCTGCACAGCCACTCACCGAGAGGGTCATGATCAAGGCGAAGCTGAACGCAAGCAGGGGGCGTATATATTTCTTGTGGCGAAAAGATGTAAATACGGACATGGCAATGGCCAAACGGCTTGTTCCTCCCTAAGTGACTGATTATATTTTATCGTGAAAAATCAAATAATTCATTAACATGCCAGCAAATATTGCAGCTTGCGCAGTTTCTGTGCCTTTGCTGCGCTGCGGTATGGGGCATGGAAAGAATCTATTCCAGAAACTCTTCTTTATCCGGAATGCGGGTAAAGGCGATTTTGGTGCCGGAGAAGCTGCGGCCTTCTTGTGGCAACATGCCGAGAGCCACGGTATCCCGCCCGAATTTTTTATTCAGCTTGTCCATGGCTTCGGAAATTTTCTCGCGCTTATCCTGTCCACGTTGCTCTACGGGGGTACTCAGCGCGGCGAATAAATCTGGCTGCACATTCAGTTTGGCATTTTCTGTCAGGTCAGAGAGCGTAATGGATATTTTTTTGATCCGCTGCCGCCCGATGTGGCTTTTTAAAACTTGCCACATTTCTTCCAACAGGCATGAGAACGTAAAACTGTCATCAGCGGGTTGGCAAGGCGCGCGTGCGGCCAGTTTGGGGCCGTTCTCAATGCGCACTGACAGATCCAGCACGCCTGCGTGATATTCCATGCGGCGTAACCGGCTGGCAGCTTTTAACACAAGACGTTTGGCGACCAGAAAGGCTTGATCCGGCGGGCGCAGGGCGGGGGCCAGTACATGGCTATGTCCAATGCTGCGCCGTTCTGTTTTTTCTTCCGGCAGTTCAATGCCGCGCAGCAGATACCACATTTTTTCACCCCAGATACTGCCCCAGACCGCACGCAGATGTTTGGGGGCAAAGCCGAACAATTGTTCGACAGTGCGGATACCCTGTGAATGCAGGCGTTTTTCCATGTTGTGGCCAATGCCGGGCAGGTCACGTAAATCCAGCGTAAACAGGCGTTGCGGCAAATTGTGACTGTCCAAAATGGTAAAGCCATCCGGTTTTTGCAGGTCAGTTGCAACCTTTGCCAGATATTTGTTGGAAGATACGCCGATAGAACAGCGCAAGTAAGCCCCGACATTTTGTGCAATGCCTTGCTTGATCTGTTGCGCGATTTCTGTGATGCGTGCCACGGATGTTTCATTGCTCATCAAACGGCAGGCCATTTCATCAATCGAGCAAACAGCGCTGACGGGAATATGCCGATCAATCTCATCCAGCAGGCGTTCATGGTATTCGACATATTTTTCATGCTGGCCTTCGACACAAATAATATCCGGACATATTTTTTTGGCCTCATAGACGGGCGTTCCGGTTTTAATGCCGAGTGCTTTCGCTTCGTAACTGGCGGCAATAGCGCTGGTGGAATCGCTTGCTACGGGGGTGACAATCACGGGTTTGCCGCGCAGAGCGGGGTTGAGCTGTTGTTCCACACTTGCGAAGTAGCTATTGAAATCCACATAGAGCCAGCGCAAACCGCCGGCGGGGCTGGCAGCGTGCGGTGTGTCACTTTGTGGTGGAGAATCAAAAGAATGGAACATGGTTGATCTTTCACAGCTTTTTAAGCGGTTTGATCTTCTTATGTTCTATTTGTAGACTATATATGTTCTATTTTCAAGGGGGCCGTTAAGCGGCAGGCTTTGGCTTTTTGCTACGGGTTTTGGGGGCTGCCTTTGGCGCTGCTTTCTTTTGCGCGTCCAGATGCGTTTCGATCAGGCGCAGCATGGTGCCGTATTCATGGTCGGGGCCGAATTGCTTAACCAGTCTGCGTGCTTCATCCAGGCAGTTACCGGTATGATGTTCTTCTTTGCCACCGCTCCATGTTTGTGTGTAATCGAAATGTTTTTCAGGATCGAAGCCATGTTTCAGCAACAGCTTCACACCTTCAATCTGGCGCAGGTGTAAACAGTGGTGCATCGCGGTTTCGCCTTTAGCATCTGTATCATGCGGATCAGCGCCTGCTTGCAGGACTTTTTCCGCAAAGGCGAGTGCATGATAACGCACAGCGAAATATAACAGGCTGTCGCCCTTTTGCGGGCCATTGTAACTGGCGGTTGCTTTTGCATGCGGGTCTGCCCCGGCATCCAGCAGTATTTGTGCGATGTCGGCATTGTGCGCGTTTGATGAATTCACAAGCGCGAACAACGGTGGGTTACGACGCTCAATGTCCGGGTTTTGACTGCTCTTGTCATCGTCATCATCATTGTCGTTGTCCGCTTTTTCCGGACGAGCAGGAATGGGTTCTTCTTTAATAACATCTGCACCATTGTGGATAAGCGTTCTGGTCATGTCGACATCACGCACCGACACGGCTTCGCTCAAGGCGGTTGCGCCGGAGTAACTGCGCATATTCACAAAGGCGCCAAGGTCGATCAGATCATGCGCCAAAAGATACGCACCCTTGCGCCCGGCGGCACGCATCAACGGTGTTTTACCGTCTTCTCCGGCACGTTGGTTGATGCTGTCCGCACCTTCTGTGTCCAAAATGTACAGGGCAATATCAGCCGCGTTATTCATGCAGGCATAATGCAGGGGGGGCAGGTGGTACTGCGTATCTGGCTTTAAAATATCCGCGCCGAAGTGGTGCAGTTCTTCAAATAGCCATGTGCTTTTGTAAACAGCGGCCCAATGTGCGGCGGATTTTCCATCCGGCCCCACAGCATTGGGGTCAGCCCCGGCTTCTAACAGGGCGGCAACATAGCCCGGGTGGCAGCTTTGATAGCTGGCGGCGTAGCACAACAGCGGTGTATCTTTTTGAGAGCCGCACAGCTGGTGTACGTCGGGAAATGTTGTGGCTTCATCAGCGCCCATTTCAATCAGTAGCTTTTCAACAACCGGCCATTTCAACGCCCGTGCAAGTGCAAGCGGGGTGAGACCTTGATGATCCGGTTTATTTGGATCAGCACCTTCGGTCTTCAGGATATGTTTGATAGCGGTAAAGTCTTTACCTTCCATGATCACGGACAACAGGCGCGTCGTGCCTGTTTGGGGGTCGATGATTTCATTGGGGTCAGGATTTTGTGGATCCAGCCATGCGCCTTCTTTAACAAGCTGGCGGGCAACATAGGGCCATTTGCGATTTACAGCAGCTTGGAGCGGTGTGATGCCAGATGCGTTTGGCAAATTAACATCGCCACCATTGCTGATGATGGTAAACAAGATGGCGTAGCTATGCGCATTTTTAATGTAATAGGTCAGGGCGGTTTCACGTTCCAGTTCTTGCTGGAAGGTAGAATTATGTACGCCTTTGAAAACGGGCGGAGCGTTCGGATCCCCTTCATAGGCGGGCGGCTTCGCGCCCACTTGCAGCAAAATTCTTGCGCTCATCCAGTCATTACGCTCAACGGCGATATCCATGGGGGTGCGGCCCGTTGCATCTGGTGTATGCGGGTTGGCGCCAGCACGCAGCATGGCGTGGATTTTTTGAAAAGAGGCCCCCGCGTCTAATGCTTGTACCAATACGGGCCCTGCATTCTTTGCAAAGTCTTGTTGGCGTGTATTTGTGGAGCTGGTGTTATGGGGCTGTGTCATCAAATCATCCGTGTTGTGGGCCGGGCCCCACTATAAACAGACTGACTATATATGGCAATTATATTATGTTATTCGACTGTTAAAGTATAAGTGGATGAAACATAAGAGGAAAAAGAGGGGTGACGCAGCTGGCCCTAAAATGGCATCTTACAGACAATAACAAGCAGGCAGCAGGGGGTGTTTCCGTCGGTGCCTGACCTTGATAAAAAACAGACCGACAGGACAGTATTTTATGACGACAGCCGCCGCCCGTTCCGCCGCTTTTTACGCCGCGCTCCAATCCCGTATTCTGGTGCTGGATGGTGCGATGGGGACGATGATTCAGGGTTATACGCCCAGCGAAGAACAGTATCGCGGCACCCGCTTTGCCGATTGGTCGCAAGACCTGAAGGGCAATAACGATCTGCTGACCCTGACGCAACCGCAGATTATTGAAGAAATCCACGCGGCCTATCTCGCGGCAGGTGCCGATATCATCCAGACCAACACATTTAACGCCAACCGCATTTCCATGGCGGATTACGCGATGGAAGAATTGTCGTTTGAGCTTAACCGCGAAGCTGCAAGCCTTGCGCGTCGGGTGGCAGATCAAGCCGCAACGCTGGATAAGCCACGTTTTGTGGCGGGCAGTTTGGGCCCCACCAACCGCACGGCATCCATGTCACCCGATGTGAATAACCCCGGTGCGCGTAATGTGACTTTCGACCGCTTGGTCGAAGCGTATTACGAAGCGGTGGATGGCCTGGTCGCAGGTGGTGCGGATTTACTGATGATCGAAACGATTTTCGATACGCTGAATGCCAAGGCCGCTATTTTTGCTGTAGAAAAATATTTCGACGATCATGCGATGCGCATGCCGTTGATTATTTCCGGCACCATCACCGATGCTTCGGGCCGCACTCTTTCTGGTCAGACAACAGAAGCCTTCTGGCATTCTGTGCGCCACGCAAGACCTGTTTGCGTGGGGCTCAACTGTGCGCTGGGCCCCAAAGAGCTGCGCCAGTATGTTGAAACACTCTCGCGGATTGCCGATACGCATATCTGTGTCTATCCCAATGCTGGCCTGCCAAATGCTTTCGGTGGCTATGATGAATCGCCTGAAGAAATGATTGCCGAAATGCGTGAGTGGATCGGCAGCGGGTTTGTGAATGTGATTGGTGGTTGCTGCGGCACCACGCCTGCCCATATCGGCGTTTTTGCCGAAGCGGTGAAAGGTTTGGCCCCGCGCGCAATCCCTGATATTCCCAAGGCCTGCCGTCTGTCGGGGCTTGAACCGTTTGTGATTGATGAAAATTCACTTTTCGTCAACGTGGGTGAACGCACGAACGTGACAGGTTCCATTAAATTCAAACGTTTGGTGAAAGAGGGCAATTTTGACGAAGCCCTGAGCGTTGCCCGCGAACAAGTCGAAAGCGGTGCGCAGATCATTGACATCAACATGGACGAAGGCTTGATTGACGCCAAAGCGGCCATGGAAACCTTCCTGAATCTGATTGCAGGGGAGCCAGATATTGCCCGCGTGCCGGTGATGATTGACTCATCCAAATGGGAAGTCATCGAAGCGGGTCTGAAATGCGTGCAGGGCAAAAGCATCGTCAATTCCATCAGTATGAAAGAGGGCGAAGAGGCCTTTATTGCGCAAGCCAAACTGGTGATGCGCTATGGCGCGGCTGTAGTCGTGATGGCTTTTGATGAACAGGGCCAAGCCGATACGATTGCGCGTAAAGTCGATATTTGCACACGCGCTTATAAAGTATTGACGGAAAAAGTGGGCTTTCCGCCCGAAGATATTATTTTCGATCCGAATATTTTCGCGATTGCGACGGGGATTGAAGAGCATAACAATTACGGCGTCGATTTTATCGAAGCCACACGCCAGATCAAAAAAACGCTGCCCCATGCGCTCATCAGCGGTGGTGTGTCCAACGTGTCTTTTGCCCTGCGTGGCAATAACGTGGTGCGCGAAGCGGTGAATGCCGTGTTCTTGTACCATGCCACGCGTGCGGGGCTGGATATGGGGATTGTGAACGCAGGCCAGTTGGCGATTTACGATGATATTCCGGCAGAACTGCGCGATGTGGTGGAAGATGTGATTTTGAACCGCAGGCCCGATGCCACGGAATCCTTGCTGGTCTTGTCCGATAAATACCGCGACAGCGGCAAAGCCGTTGAAAAAGTAGATGCCGAATGGCGCAGCCATGATGTTGAAAAACGTCTTGAATATGCGCTTGTTAAAGGTATTACCGATTTTATCGAAGCCGATACAGAAGAGGCACGCCAACGATCCCCCCGTGCACTGGACGTGATCGAGGGCCCTTTGATGTCCGGCATGAATGTGGTCGGTGATTTGTTTGGTGCAGGCAAAATGTTTTTGCCGCAGGTGGTCAAATCTGCTCGTGTGATGAAACGTGCGGTTGCGCATCTGTTGCCTTATATGGAGGCAGAAAAAGACACCAAAGCCAAAAGTGCGGGCCGTATTCTGATGGCTACCGTCAAAGGCGATGTGCATGACATTGGCAAAAATATTGTGGGCATTGTTTTCCAGTGTAATGGCTATGAGGTCATTGACCTTGGCGTCATGGTATCGTGCGAGAAAATTTTACAAACGGCCAAGGCTGAAAATGTCGATATCATCGGCCTGTCCGGCCTGATTACGCCGTCTTTGGAAGAAATGGCCCATGTCGCGAGCGAGATGAAACGGCAAGGCTTTACAATCCCGCTGCTCATCGGTGGGGCCACAACATCGGAAATTCATACGGCTGTTAAAATTGCACCGCACTACGATCATCCTGTCATTTATGTGCCAGATGCTTCGCGTGCAGTCGGCGTTGTCAGTGCGTTGTTGAGTGATACGCAGCGCGAGGATTATGTGGCGGGCATTGCCGAAAAATACGCCGCCGCACGAGAGCGTTTTGCCAATAAAAACCCGAATAAAAAACTGATCCCTTTTGCGGAAGCGCAAGCGAATGCTTTCCGCCCTGATTTTTCCAGCTATACGCCCCCTGTGCCAAAACAGCCGGGCCTGCATGTGTTTAACGATGTAACGTTCGAAACGCTGCGTCCTTATATCGATTGGTCCCCCTTCTTTTATACATGGGGGTTGATGATGAAATACCCGCGTATTTTGGAAGATAACAAGTTTGGCGAAGAAGCCACCAAACTTTATGCCGATGCGCAGAAAATGATTGATTTGTTTATTACCGATGGCCGTTTGCGCCCGCGCGGCGTTGTCGGTTTGTTTCCGGCAGCGCGTGATGGTGAGGATATTATCGTTTATAGCGATGAAACGCGCACGCAGGAATGGCAACGTATTTACGGGATGCGCCAGCAAATTCGGAAAGACAAGAACAAAGCCAATTACTGTCTGTCAGACTTTATTGCGCCTGCGGGCAGCGGCATTGCCGATTATGTCGGCAGCTTCGCCGTGACATCGGGCGACGGGTTAGAGGTTTTGGTCAAAGAATTTGAAGACAATCACGATACCTATAACAGCATGATGGCAAAAGCAGTGGCAGATCGTTTTGCCGAAGCCTTCGCCGAATACATGCATGCCCAGGTGCGTAAAAATCTTTGGGGCTATGCCGCAGATGAAACGCTGGATGTGGACGGGATGATCGAAGAAAGCTATCGCGGTATCCGACCTGCACCGGGCTATCCTGCCAATCCGGATCATACGCAAAAAGAAACGCTTTGGGCCTTGATGGATGTCGAGAAAAATACCGGCATTCAATTGACCGAGAGCCTTGCCATGTGGCCAGCGTCTTCGGTCAGCGGTTGGTATTTTGCGCATCCCGATAGCTATTATTTTGGTGTGAACGTGATTGGCCGTGACCAGCTGGAAAATTACGCCCAGCGCCGCGGCATAGATATCGCAGAAGCTGAAAAGTGGATGGCACCGATTTTGGATTGATAAAGCCATTATTTAACAATGGCTTGCTGGTATTGAACCGTCTTAAGGTTTTTTCAACTTTAACATAGTATGCTACCCTTGGGTATTCTTGGGGCTATATTGGACTTACTGGAGCCGAAAAAGATGAAAATTATGGATTGGGCACATGGTCTTGCCTCAAAATTCGGCTTCTCCGCCCGCAGACCTGTACCATATGCAGATGCGTCCGAACGTACGCCGGGTGACGTGCCGGGCTTTGCCAATCTTATTTTGTGTAACGATGCAGAGCGTTTGCATACGCGTGGCAAATCAATCGTCAAGCAACTGAACCATCAAGGCCATGATGTTAATCTTGACTGTGTCGAAGATGAAAAAAGCCTGCTGAAACATTTGCGCAAGCGTGAAAAAAGCGGCGCGCCACCGCCTGATGCAATTTTTCTCGATGTGGGTGGCGTGGGTGAGCGTACGGCCACAAAATTTATCAAATGGTACGAAAATCAATTTCCTGCTCGTCCACTGCCGGAAATCAACTTTCTGTCGCTCGATGTTGGCATGGGTATTACCGAAGCAGGGCGCTTGCGTGAAAGCGATCCACGTGTGAATGCGGGCTTTGTGGCAGAAGAAGAACTGACGTGGCTGGACAAGCATCTCAAAGGCGAGCGGATTGATAAAAAATGGGATATCCCAGCGGGCACGGCCTTTCGCGATATTTTAAATGCGCGGCTGGGTATAAAAATACCTTTGCAGCATGAGCCGGGCTACTACGCGCCGATCATTCAAAAAATGCAGCAGGTCAGCAATGACCGTGTCATGACAGCATGGCGCAGCGGTAAAATGCCTGCGGAAGAAGCATTGGGCCGTATGCGCGATTACGCGCAAGGGCTTGCGAAGGCCTTGCATGGCGGGTTTTACGGCACCGCGCAAACCGCGTCAGACATTCCGAAAGATGCAGAATTTTATGGCAGCGCCGGATTTCCCGTGAAGGGCCCCGTCTTGTTTGATATTCAGGAACTGGATTCCGCGTATTACGAAAGTGCGCGCAAGGGCACGGAAAAACCCGTGCTGGTCATGCAAAGTTATGACCCCGCCGTGATGCCGATTTTGGCGAGCGGAAAATTGGGCGGTCTGGTCGTGACATCCCCCTATATGGCGTCACACCTGAAACTGTTGTGCGAAACGCATATGGTGTCTGGCCTGTTTGGTGTGAAACCGCCGAGCGAACGCGGCATGCGTGCATCGTTTAACGAAGATGCCAAGCCCGAAGGCCCAGCTTATTATAAAGGTGACATGGCGAATATTGCGGGCCATGCGCTGCATAAAGGCCAAATGGTTATGGTAGGGGCTGGCAATGACGGGTTGCAGTTTAACCCGAAAGCCGAAGCCGTCACAGCGCCGGTGGATTTTGATGCCGTGACGCGTGATGAAAAACTGAAAGAAGATTTGCGCAAGTTGCAGCAGGTGAATGATTGTTTCGCGGCCTATTTTGAAGAAAAAGGTGCAACCGCACACGGCGTGAAAGCGAATATTGATGCGAATGCAAAGCGCGTATTGCCTCATGTGCGTGGTATCGGACTTGTGCGCACCGAGCAAATGGTGGTCAGCGCCTATGGCCAGCGGGATATGCTGGCGGCTTATTTGCTGAAGGATGATAAATCCGAGCTCGGCGAGTTAATGACAGAAACGCATTACAGCTACATGGAAATTATTCGCCATCTGGATCGCGGGCATCCTGTTAAAATGCGCCTGTTTGATTTTGTACACGAAGAAGTGCTGAATAAAGACGAGCAGAACCGCTTTGCCGAAAAATATGGCCGTTTGGATATTCACGGCGGCGCAGCACTGGACGCTTGGCCGGATCTTTACCGCTTGCAGGCGCGCACAATTTTTGAAGCGATGAACAGTGTGGATATATGGTCTGACCGTCCGCTGGAAATCATGATGCCCGCCGTGCGCACGGAAGATGATGTGAAGGCGATTAAAGCGATTGTATTTGAAGAGGCTGAAAC
Organism: Alphaproteobacteria bacterium; assembly: GCA_041743265.1. Taxonomy (GTDB): domain Bacteria; phylum Pseudomonadota; class Alphaproteobacteria; order Micavibrionales; family UBA2020; genus UBA2020. Next base: position 19,331 of record JBGTNC010000294.1, read on the forward strand.
AATGGGCATCGCCACCGCCAAATTTAGCTTCGGCGTTATGGTTGAAACGCTGGAGGCTTGTGAAAATATTGCAACGATTGCCCCGCATTGCGATTTCATCAGCTTTGGTACGAATGACCTGACGCAGCAATATGTCGGCATTTCTCGCAGTGACTTGAAAGCGCAGGCACGCTTTGCCGAACGCGAAGGTTATGACCCCTTCAAAAAACTATCGCCCGATATTCTGGCCATCATGCAGCAAACCGCAGAAGCAGGCCGTGCGGCAAAGCCGGGCCTGAAGGTAGATGTCTGTGGCCAGCAAGGCGCTGATTTGGAAACGGCCGGTAAGTTGTTTGCAGCTGGTATCGACAACGTTTCCGTGGCACCGAATATTGTGAATCTATATGCGCTGCCGGTGTTGTTGAATTATCAGGTATTCGACAAGTTGCAGCCCAAAGCGAATGTACAAATTCCGCCGCCACAGGCGCAGAACGGTTAAGCCGCAAAAGATCAATTATAAATCCCCAAGGTATCGCGGATGATCGCAATCGCCGCTTGTGCTTCGCGTTCACCGTGAAAGCCTTCACCGAGCGTGATTTTGCGGCCATCGCGGCCTGCGCCGTGGATTTTAAAATGCTTCACATGTTTGTTGCCGGATTGTGCGCTGAAGTTGCTGGATGTTTCCAGCGTGCCCATACCATCGACAAAAGCATAGCCACGGCGTACCGGAATGCCAAAAATCCGGCGCAGGCTGACAATACCGCCGCTGCTGTCTTTAAAGATATGCAGTGAATTGCTCGCCATATAAATCCCGCCCAAGGTGATCGGAATACCGAAAAGCAGAAAAATGCCACCAAAGAAATACATATGTTCATGTACAACGATGAAAGCACCCGCTGCTGTGAAAATGCCACCGGCCAATAGCGCCGTAAAAGCATTGCCGAGATTGCGCCCGAAGGGGTAAAAGAATTCCTGTCCACTGCTGCCCGTGATGACTTGGAAGCGCAGCTTGGCGTTTGCGGTGGCCATTTCAGCCGTGGCATTGGCGGCATTTTCAAGCCCGCGGCCTGTGAGTGTGGATTTTTCAGCTGTCGGGTAAACTGGAATCTCGTAATCCTGGTCCAGATCCACGCCGGGCAAATCTGCCGAAATGTTCAAGCGCCACAGATAATAGTCACGCCCGCGATTGGTGGCGTCGGATTGATCAAGCTCCGGCGGTACATCAAAGCGGAAAACAATACGTGTGCCGTAAAGTCCCATCTCTGTATGCGCGACGGCTTGGTCTTGCCACTTCAGTCTTTCCGAGCGGCTCCGGTTTTTTCCGCTGCCGCTTTCATAGCTGTAGATGTTGGAAAGCGTCATAAGGAATTTATTGGCAGGGTCGTACGGATATCTTGTTTCAATCGTACCGCCCGCCTGGCCGCCAATGCTGCCGGGGAAGGGGTTTAGTACGACAGGGATTTGGCCGAATTTGCGCCATTGAAGGGTACTGCGCACAGCCCAGACAATGATAAAAACGCCAACCAGCGGAAAGAGATAGCCAAGCAGCGCCGGATAGTTTTGTTTTTCCACCACTTCGTCGTACAAAACAAAAGGGAGCGGCGCGGAGATAGAGCACCAGATGACGGCAAACCCCCATGTGACATACATGGCCAGTTTTGCATTGGATTTTATTTCGTTGGTGGCCCAAGCATTTCGGGCCATCCACGGCTTGTCGGAAAATTCGGGTGCCAGGCTATCTGGTTCTGCATCGGATTTGATCGCGTAGATCAGCATGCCCGCACCCACGCCGCCGAAAACGATCACAAAGATCATTTTGAACCCAATCATAGGCCAGCGTAGATCGCGCGAGACAATGGCGTCTGACGGGTCTTTCGGGTTCACGTAAACATCAATTGGCTTTTTGTTACTGGCGGCGCGGCGCAGGCGGCTGCCAAGGTCTTTTTGAAAATCGCCAATATTATCGCTGCCGCCGCTGATGGCCACGCGCTCGCCTGTATATTCGCGACCTTTATAGGTGTAACGGAACGTGCCATGGGCTTTATACGTTGTACTATCATCGCCCTTGTTGCTGTTGTAACCGCCGGTAATGACTTGTGCGGACACCGTATCCCAGCTTTGCATGCGGCTGGCATCGAGCATATTGCTGGAGATGGAATACAACATCCAAAGGCCGACACCTAAAAAAGGCAGGGCAAACAGGGCGAGAAAGACTTTACTTTTCATATGTATACACTCTGACGGGTCGATAAAAAAAACAAGGTTCTTATTATATCTTATATGAAATACTGCTGCAAAGGCATGAAACTGGACGGAAAAGCGACATGACAGAGCCAAAGCACGCGCGGGCGTTACTGGAGAAAATGTTTCATGCTGCCGTGGCCGCAGCACAACCAGATATTTGTGTGCCACCCTATCTGCCCAAGCCGCCACGCGGCAAACTGGTGGTGATTGGCGCGGGCAAGGCATCGGCGGCAATGGCGGCGGCGGTGGAGGCACATTGGCCTGGAAGTATATCGGGCATTGTTGTCACGCGCTATGGTTACGCCGTGCCATGCCGTCGTATTGAAATTGTAGAAGCAGCACACCCTGTGCCAGATGCCGCGGGTATGCATGCTGCGTTGCGCATGCTGGAAAAAGTATCTTCATTAACAGCGGATGATCTTGTCTTATGTTTGATCTCTGGCGGCGGCTCTGCCTTGTTGCCTGTACCAGCCGCAGGGCTCACGCTGGAACAGAAACAAGATGTCAACCGCACGCTCCTGCGGGCGGGTGCAACGATTTCTGAAATCAATACGGTGCGTCGGCATATATCCGGTATTAAAGGCGGTCGTCTGGCGGCGGCTTGTTTTCCGGCAGCCATTTTGAATCTTTTGATATCCGATGTGCCGGGAGATGATCCCGCGAATATCGCCTCCGGCCCGACTGTTGCAGATGTCACGACCGTGCAGGACGCACAGAAAATATTGACGAAATACAACGTAGTGCTGCCTGCGGGTGTTTTATCGGAATCACGAAAGCCAGATGATCCGGGCATGTCGCGCATTACCACGCATCTTGTGGCAACGCCTGCAATGTCGCTTGCAAAGGCTGAAGGCATTGCCAAAGCAGCAGGTGTGCATGTCTATATGCTGGGTGATGCACTGGAGGGCGAGGCACGGAAACTAGGCGCAGATCATGCAAGCCTTGCGCTGCGTATTGCGGAAGGTAAAGATGCACAGATGAAAGCGCCTTGTATTTTACTGAGCGGCGGTGAAACTACGGTGACCGTCACAGGCAACGGGCAGGGCGGGCGTAACGTTGAATATGCACTTTCCCTCGCCATTGGCTTAGGGGCGCATCCGCGTATTCATGCGCTGGCGGCAGATACAGATGGTGTGGATGGCATGGTAGATATTGCAGGTGCCTTTGTGGCGCCCGATACGCTTACACGTGCCAAGGCCAAGGGCATGGTCGCGCGGGAGTTTCTCGGCAACAATGACGGGCACGGCTTTTTCGGCAAATTGGGTGATTCTCTGGTCACGGGGCCTACGTGCACGAATGTGAACGATTTTCGGGCGATATTCATTTTGTAAACAAGGGCTTGCGGGCAAGACGGGTGCTTGCCAAGAGAGGTTTTAAGGTGTATCATTTTACATACTCTTAAAAACGCAGTGGCCCCATGTTCAAGCGCTTAAAATCTTTGTTTGATTCTGCCACCGAAGCGCATCGTGCCGCTTTGGAATTTGGCGGTTTATCCGTTGCGTGGCGCGCGATGCAGCCCAAATTACCGCAAGGTGATGGCCATCCTGTTTTGTTTTTACCGGGGTTTTTATCCGGCGATATTTATACGGCCCCCATCCGCAGCCGTGTCGAGGCACAAGGATTTAAAACCTATACATGGGAAGGCGGTACCAATCTGGGGTTGGATGCGGAAACTGCCGAGCATCTGAAAGAGCGCCTGCATGAAGTCTATGCCGAGAACGGCGGACAGAAAGTTTCTCTGGTCGGCCACAGTCTTGGCGGTATTTACGCCCGTGAACTCGCGCGCGAATTTCCGGAGATGGTGCGCAGTGTAACAACACTGGGAACACCTTTTGCGATGCTGGATGATCTGGATAATTCAACCGCCATTCCGCTTGAAAAAATATACCGCTTCTTGCATCCGGAGAGTGATATTTTGTCGCGCAAGGATATTGGTAAACGTAGTTTGACCCCGCCGCCTGTACCGACAACATCCATCTATTCGCGCAGTGATGGCGTGGTGCGCTGGAAAGCAAGTTTGAACCCCAAGGCAAAGCGGGCAGAAAATATCGAAGTATTTGGCAGCCATTTGGGGATGACGTTTAATCCTGTGACGATTGCCACGGTGATCGACAGATTGGCGCAACCGGAGCATAAATGGAAACCCTTCGCATCCAGCAAGGCACGCTTTTCCATCGCCTACCCCAGCGATAAACAGCCTGACCTGCCCAAGAACCCGCGCTGGCGCAAAGGCAAAGACGGCCCGTTATTTAAGCCAAAAGATCCGCAATAGTCATGTTGCAATAACACAAGCAAAAAGGCCGCAGAATAATCTGCGGCCTTTTGTTTTATGCCTGCCAGCAGCTTATTGCTGTGGTGCGGGTGGTGTCGGTTTTGCTTTTTTCTCTTTTTTTGGCGGGTTCAGCGGTTCCTGACGGCGGATGCTGAAAACGGTCGGTTCGCCAAAACCTTTTTGTGCGCTTTTGGCGGAGCGGGCGAAAACGCTGAATACTTCGCAAACGCCGCGTTGGGCGGCTTTGGCATAACGCATGGTCAGGTCAGGGACCACGGCCAGTGTTTCTTTGGTTGTATTGGCAAAAGTTTTCCAACGTTCACTGCGCAGGCGTTTGCCGGTTTGGCTGTACACTGTATTGCGATCTTTGCGCGCGGAAGAAATTTCTGTGCCCAGTTCTTTCTTTTTCGCCTTCATGGCCGCTTTGTGTTCTTTGGCAATTTTGCCGCTTTCACGGTTCAGCTCTTTGGTGGCTGTGTTCAGGCTTTGGCTGGAACGGTTCAGTTTTGTGTATTCTTCTGCCAGTTTCTTTTCCAGCTCTGCAATCAGTGCTTTGGATGCGCCGACTTCGTTTGTCAGGCTTTCAACTGTTTCGCGGCGCACCTGAATGTGGGCTTCACCAGCGGTGGTCAGTTCTTGGTCAAAACTGTCAACGGTGGGTTTGTATTTCTTCAAGAGGCCACCCAGTTTGGTGTCCACGACGCCGCGCTGTTCGGCAGCTTCTTTTTGCACGGTGCTTGTTTTGGCGGCTTCATCACGGTAAACGGTGACCGGGCGCGGCTTGTCTTTAAAGCCGGTTTTGGCGGGGGCAGTTGCTTGCGCTGCGCCATTTTCGTTGGCGGCAGGTACTGCCTTTGCGTCTTTCTTTTTGCCGAACATGTATTGCTCCTTGCTATATGAGATCAAATTTAAGGCCCGACTGTGCGGGCGGGAAATATCGGAAATGTGGCCCGATCTTAGGGAAACAACCGGCCTAAGTCAACCCGACGCACGGTGCGGCGACCTTATTTGCGGTATTTATAGGTTAAATATATCAATAATCCAAACATCGGCGTTTTATGCGGGTTTTCTTCCTGCTATGCTCTTTTGTGCGGTTTTCATGGCCGTTTGGCTTTTAAAGGTACGATAGATTTATGGACATACAAGCGCAGCGCGACCTGATTAAACGTATCAACGCTTTCTCCGAATCTAGCACCTCCACCGCATTGCGGGAGCTTGGGCTCACGCTTGGTTTGTTTTTCGGCCTCTGCGGAATTATGTTGTATGGCCTGCATCTTGGCGGCTGGGGCTATGTCTTGTTGTTGCTGCCGTTGCCTTTTGCCGGCATTTTGCAAACACGTCTTTTTACCATTCAGCATGATTGTGGTCACGGCGCATATTTTCCATCCAAGCGTGTGAATGATCTGGTGGGCATGTCGCTCGGCGTTTTGACGCTGACACCTTATTTGTACTGGCGCAAAAATCACAGCGCACATCATGCGTATTCCGGCAATCTGGATCATCGCGGGATTGGTGACGTAGATACATTGACACTGCGCGAATACGAAGCGCTGCCGCCTTTAAAAAAACTTAGATACCGCATGTATCGCCACCCGGTGTTTATTCTGTTGGCAGCACCGATCTTGCTTTTTTTCTTCAAACACCGCCTGCCACTGGATAACCGATATCCTACTGCTAAAACATGGATGAACGTGATCCTGACAAATGTGGGTATTGCCGCGTTTATTACGGCAGTTGTCATGGCTTTCGGCTGGCCGGCATTTTTCTTTGTATATATTCCCGTTTGGTGGGCAGGTAGTACTTTTGGTGTGGCGGGTTTTTACATCCAGCACCAGTATGAAGATACCTATTGGCACCGGTCTGATGACTGGAGCTATTTTAACGCAGGTTTTTTGGGCAGTTCTTATTTTGAATTCCCAAAAATCATCAATTGGCTGGTGAACCATATTAACCTGCACCACATTCATCACCTTAGTTTCCGCGTGCCGTCATACCGCCTGCGTGAATGTTTCGATGCTATCCCTGAATTGCAGGATGTGCCCAAGCGCACGCTGGCTGATGCACCCAAGTGCTTTACCATGGCGCTGTGGGACGAGGACAATCGGAAGATGGTTGGCTTCAACTGATCGTTTGCGATCAAAGCACCGATGTTATAAGCACTTTATTTCAATAAAGTATTTTCTGGATCGGGTGTCTGGCGCATAACCCCGTGTAAATCCTTGCATTTTTCATTCTGTTTTTCTTTTCAGGAACGCATTGCGGTCTTGGCCCGTTTGTTGTGCTGAACGGCTTTTCAAAAAGGCGTTTAATAAATAATTTTTAGCACAATTCGAAGGAGGATATCATGTCCAAGACAATTACAGCCGTGTTTGATACACGCGTACAGGCCGAGAATGCGCTCCGTAAACTGGAACAACTGGGTCTGACCCGCGATGATGTTGCTTTGCTGGTCAGCGAAGAAGCGCGCAAGCGTCACTTCACAATTGAAAAAGGCTCCAAAGCCGAAGAAGGTGCCGTTGCTGGCGCTTCCATTGGTGGCCTTGCTGGTGCGCTGTTTATGGCGCTGACGACAACAGGTGCGATGGCCATCCCTGGTCTGAACCTGATTGTATCAGGTGCTTTGATCGGTGGCTTGGCAGGCCTTGGTGCCGGTGCAGCAACGGGTGGCCTTGTTGGCACACTCGTCGGCCTCGGCGTGCCAGAGCATGAAGCCAAGCTTTATGAAGAGTCCATCAACAAAGGCGCAATTTTGTTAGCCGTTGAAGCGCGCGATGATATGCGTGCCAAAAAGGTTCGCGAAACGCTGAAAGAAGCACGCGCCCAAAGCATCACCGAACTTGCGGCTTAATGCCGGTGGTGATTTGATATAAAAGAAACGGGGCTGCACCTTTTGGCGCAGCCCCGTTTTTTATTTTAATTGTTCTACGGTTTTGGTTTGAAGTTTTTAACCGCAGCGGGCAGGTCTTTCATGTCGTTGATCACAACATGCGCGCCGGCTTGCAGCAATACTTGCGTCATATGCTTGGCTTCGCTGGCTTCCATCAGGCCCGTATAGCCAACGCGCAGGCCAATGCCTGCACTGGTGGCGGCACGCATGCCGGTCAGGCTGTCTTCAACGGCGGCGGCTTCTGCGGGGCTCACGCCCAGTGTCTTGGCGGCCAGCAGATAAATGGCAGGGTCTTCTTTCAGCTTGGCCACATCTTCAAACGCGCTAAAAACGCGGTGTGCGGGCAGGCGTGTATCGAATTTATGTGCATCGAGCAGCGGTTGAATACGCATGCGCGGACTGTTGCTGACAATGGCCACGCCCAGTTTCAAATCATCTTGCAAGGCCGCGACCGTCGGGCCGATGTGCGGGGCTAGGTCTGCATTCAGCAGAGCTTTTTTGGTGGCGGGGCGCAGTTTATTGATGCGCAGGTCTTCAATATCAATGGTAATTTTTTGATCTACGGGCAGGCCACGGTTGATGACGTCTTGGAACTGTTTACCGATCTGGCCGAAATCTTTGCCGCGCATATCCAGTGCATCAATCTGCGCTGTCATGGGGTTGCCGAATTTTTCGGTCGCGTAATCTGACAGCACGCGGTGTGTCACGGTCAAACTGACAGGTTCGGTATGGGCAAAAGTGCCGTCCCAATCGAAAAAGACTTCTTTAATGGTGGGTTTGCTCAATTTTTATCTCCTTCAGGCCGCTTGCAGAAATTTTTCAATTTCTGTGGTTACGGTATCTGCTTCTTCCAAATGTGCGATGTGTCCGGTATGGGGCAGCATTATCAATTGCGCGCCTTTAATGTTCTCTTGCATTTCTGTTTGCAGGGCAGGCGGGGTCACTTGATCTTCCACGCCACCAATGATGAGGGTCGGGATATTGATCTGCGGTAAAAACGCAACCGAGCTTTCGCGCGTGGCGCAGGCCGTCTGGTGGTTTTTAAAACATTCATAGCCAACACGCAGGGAAACGGCGTGCAGGGATTTAATCAGGTCTTTGTTTTCAAACGACCGTGCGCTCAGGAATGCTTTGTAATGGTCTGCGTCCTTGCGGGCCTCTATATAAACTTCTGGCCCTGCATCAACATCGGCCTGACGTTGTTTTGATTTGGCAGGGGTGTCTGCACGGGCGGAGGTATTGCAGAAAACCGCTTTTTTCACGCGCGCGCCTGCTTGCTTCAAAACTTCCAGCCCGACGTACCCGCCCATAGATGTGCCGCAGATAATAAATTCGCCTTCGGGCGCGGATGCAATCACATGGGCGGCCATGGCCGAAATACTATCGAAACGTGTCAGGTCTACCGTCAGCGCGGTTCTGTGTTGCGCAAAATAGTTTTTTTGCGCATCCCAGACGGTGTCATCGGATGATGCGCCGGGAATAAAAATAATCGGCAGTAAATCCACGGGCGCTGTCATGCCTGCGGGCCTTTATGGTTGCCGCTTTTGCGCGGTGCTGGTTTTGGCTGCGGTGTATTGTCCTGCACAATATGTTCTTTCATATCTTTGGCAGGGTCAGCTGGCACACTGGCGCGCAAGGGGCTTGTGCGGGTTTGCGCTGTCTTGACCCAATCGCAGACTTCGCTGATGCGTTTGTCCGTCACCAGCTCGGGGTAGTGTCCCACACCTTCATAGACCATCAGCGATGCATCGGGGCGCACATCTATCATGCGTTTGACAACATCGGGGGTGGCGGTATTGCTGTTTTCACCTGCCAGCAGCAAAATGGGCGTAGGCAGGTCTGTATAGGCTTGCCATTTATCGTAGGGCAGCAGGTATTCATCCGCGTAACCCGTCATGGAATTGGGGTCGTAGGCCCATGCATAGCCTTCGCGTGTAAAATTGGCGAAGCCATGATTGAAATCATGCACAATAAATTCATCCGCAACAGGCGCGCCGTGGCCTTGCAAGAAGTTACCCAGTTTTTTAACAGCATCTTCGATGGTGTCTGATGCAGGTCTTTCGCGGTTGCGCCATGCGCGGCGCAGTTTGGGGCCAGCCGGTGTTTCGGGCGGCATATCGCCAATAATGGTGCCTGCCCAGCGTTTATCTGCAAAGCCTTGCTCTGCCATGGCATAGATCACTTTGGATCCGTGCGAATGGCCCAGCAGGTGATATTTGCCCTTGGGGTCTGTGTGCTCAATCAAGGCTTCGACGATGGCAGCGTAATTTTCCAGCGTATAGTCATTCGGCATTTTAAAATTGCCGCTATGGCCTTTGCCGGGGTAATCAAGCGCGATCACGTTAAAGTTCTCGGCAGCACCTTCGGCGAAAAAGTCAAACCGGCGGGCGCTGTTGTAAATGCCGCCCAGACAGATGATGGTTTCTGCGGTTTCAGGATTGTTGCGCGCCGTCCACAGGTTGTAGGAAATAGGCAATTGCTGTGTTCTGACCAGATTGGCATCCGCGTGCAAACCTTGCGGCAGATAAGCCTTCATATTTTCGGCGTCATGCGTATAGGTGAATTCATGGCGTGTGAATTGCGGCAAGAAGCGCTGATCAAGCGCACGCGCAAGCTTGGCAATTTCTTTTTCTTTATCGCTGAACTGCGCTTCTGCAGACGGCGATACGTTGCCAAAAACCGAAATGTCTTTTTTCACAGACATATGACGACCTCATGTTGGTTTGTTTAATCGGGGGCGTAAACTAGCATTCTGTATAGCATATGCAAATACATCTGTCAGTGCATATGGCAACTGCGCAGAGGTGTAAAAAGGTAAGCCATTATTTGCAAAGGTTTATTTTTTGAAGAAGCGCAGCGGGTTTATTTAATGCTGCAATGCGGCAATAGCGCATCTGCGATGATTATTGTGAAAGCCAGCGCAGCATGCCTTTTGCCACAGCAACACCATTGGCCATGCATGCCTGCAAAAGATAGCCGCCCGTGGGTGCTTCCCAGTCCAACATTTCACCCGCCACAAAAACGCCGGGCTTTTTCAGCAGCATGAAATTTTCATCCACGGATGAAAACAGCACGCCGCCTGCGGTTGAAATGGCGCGGGTAATACCAAAGGGGCTTTGTATATCAATCGGGCAGGCTTTTAAACATTGCGCTAATTGTGCGGGCGAATATTTACCCAGCTGTTGCCGATCGTTTCGCTCCATCAACAGGCCGATTACAAGGGGTGACAGGTTCAGCGTCTTGCGCAAGTAATTGGAGAGCGACAATGCCGCGCGTGGTTTTTGCAACCGTTGCTGTAGCGTAATTAAATCCAGCTCCGGTTTTAAATCCAGCATCAGGCGGGCATGGCCGTTGCGCTCGACTTCATCGCGCAACGCGGCAGATAGCGCATAAATCGCTCCGCCTTCCAATCCTTTTTCGGTGACAATACATTCACCGTGGATTGTTTGGTCTTGAAAAGAAAACACAACAGATTTTAACGGCTGCCCTGCAAAGCGTTCGGAGAAAACGGAAGACCACGCCACGTTAAACCCGCAATTGGCGGGGCGCAGTGGTGCTGTGTCAATTTTCTGCGCAGCCAGAATCTCCATCCACGATCCATCCGCCCCCAGTCGCGGCCAAGAAGCACCGCCCAGCGCCAGCAATGTTGCATCCGGCGTGATGTGTGCGGCGGATTGTGCTGTTTGAAAAGACAGCGCGTTCTCTTGCCAGCCTTGCCAGTCATGGTTGAGCAAGAATGTGACGCCTTGATTTTCCAATCGCATTTTCCACGCACGCAGCAGCGGCGATGCTTTGAAACTTTCAGGAAAGACGCGCCCGCTGGACCCCACAAATGTTTTCTCGCCCAGTCCTTCGCACCAGTCGCGTAAATCTTGCGGCGGGAAATCTTGAATAAGCGGGCGCAAGGCATCGGCCTTGCTGCCGTATTTTTGCATGAAGCTGTTAAAATCTTCCGTATGCGTCAGGTTTAACCCGCCGCGCCCTGCCATCAAAAACTTGCGGCCGATGGATGGCTTGCGTTCGAACACAGAAACATCAACACCCGCCGCGGACAACACGTCCGCCGCCATTAAGCCAGCAGGGCCTGCTCCGATAATTGCAATTGTTTTTTTCATAGGGCTGCCCGTTTAAGAAAGCGATGCGACAATATAGGGCCAAAAGGTAAGGCCGCCGATGACGCATGCAGCGGCGGCGCAAATAAATACGGCACCCGCTGCGATATCTTTGGCGTTCTTAACGGATACATGTAGGTCGGGGCTCACAACATCGCATAGATATTCAAATGCTGTATTGATCATCTCCGCAAACCATACGAAGGCGATGCAGCTGATGAGCCAGCGCCAATCCGCCGCGCGAATATCAAAGGCGAGCCCGGCTATACATACAGCGACAGCGGCGAGCAAGTGGATACGGGCATTGCGCTGCGTTTTGACTGTGAAGAAGATGCCCTGAAAGGCATGGTGAAAACTTTTGATCAGGCTGGTTGGTTGGTCTGGCTTATGCATGGGGGATTGTTCTTTCCAGTCGCCATTCAAGGGCGGCATTCTCGGTGCCGCCAAATATTTTTGCTTTTACGGCAAGCATTCCCGCAAAAAGGCTGGCGATCAATATGCAACAGGCCATCGTTTGATCCTTATGAAGCTTTGCTTATTTTTATAACTTTTCGGCCATCTAGTAAAATGTTTATCAGGGCTTTTCCTGTGTTATCGGCTTGCTGGCTGTTTTCACGGCTGCCGAGGCAGCTATATGTGGCATGAGGGGTTAGCCCTGCCAAGCCTATTTGCTGCCAGCCATGGGCGGCGCCCGGGTAAAGCACAGCGTTTAATGTGCCCTTTGCGTAAAGCGCCTGTGCAACCAAGGTTTGCGGGTAATCCGCCTTTTCTATATGCGGATGCTGCGCGGTATTTTGTGGGCCTGTCATGAGATTGCGGAACCCGTCTTTTACGGCACTCCGCGCGAAAAACTCTGTCGCGTGTGACCAGACGGATGATTTCGGGCGGTGATAAAATCCGTTGTCGGACCGCACGGGGCATTCTTCATCTAGGGCATCAAAGCAGAGCTTTGCAATTTCTCCATCACCCATCTCGGCGGCGGCCAAAGCGGTTGCAGAATATGCTGATGCGCGTGAAAACTTGTAATTACCTGTATCAATGCGCCAAAACTTGCTGCGGTTCAAGCGGCCCCCGTGCAAAATATTCTTGCGCAGCAATAACCATTGCCGCAAAGCAATGTCGGGCATGGTGGCATTTAGAAAAAAGCAGGGTAAGGCTTGTGGCATCGCGCCGCCTATATTGGGCAGCGCAAAACCGGTGTATCTTGAGCGACAGGGGATGATTTGCCCTTTCAGGCTGATAAATTCAGTCTCGAGGCTGTCCCGGAAATTCTCAGCGCGTGCTGCCCATGTATCTGGCACTTCAGCTTTGGCGGCTGCGGCGTAGATGGTATTGCACAGCGGGTATATCCAGTTCGGTTCACAGGCAACAAGGTGAAAGACGGAACGCTGTGTCTCACGTTCCAGCGTATCGATGAGCGAGGGCAGGTCATAGGCATATGTTTTGCCGGATGGGTGATGCAGTGAAAAACTGGCAGGTGAATTATAATCTGTCAGGCCGGATGCGCGATGAAACATCGACATTTGCGTTGCGCAAAAACCCGTGAACATAATGTTCTCGCGTATAACCGGATCGGCGTTCAGCTGAAAATTTCCCCAAAGGTTTTCCAGTGCCCAATATTTCCAAATGCGGTGATCTGTTTGTTTTTGAATCAGGTTTTTTTGAGCATCACGTATATACCCGCTAAAGGCGGGCATATACGTTGCTTGCGACATGGAAAGTGCATAGCCGGTGAAGTTGATCTGGTATCTGACAGCAGCTGTTTGAAACTGATCCAGCCATTCGAAGCCATTAAACTCGGGCAAGGGTTGTAAGGCGCGATTTAGTAAGAGCCTCATTCTTTTTAAATCTTCAGGTGAAAGTTCGCGTGCGTGCGACGTGCTGTTTTCTTGAAAGCCCTGCGACACAGCAGGCGCTTTATTTGCGAGGTAATGATTGGCAGCTTTCCGCCGAGACATATAAAAAGGCTGTAGGATAAACACGCTGAGTAAGCTGGCGGATATAACGCCGAGAATACCGAGCAATGTTATCCACGGCATATGCGTGTACATATAGCCATGTTTCATCAATGCCGCGATGACGGCTAATAATAGCCACGCAAACGGCGGTGCCACGGCATTGCCCGTTGCAAACCAGCCGATGACGGTAACTGAGAAGGCGAGAAAAGCAATAAACGCAGTTGCAAGGTGGATCAAGCCGGCGGCTGTCTCAAAATTCGCATGCGCCAAAAACCCGCCGCCGGGTATCATCAGGCCGAGGCCGAAAATTTGCCAATGCGGTGTGAGGGCAAGTTGCGTGAAGGCAAAACCAAGCAGGAGGATCAGCAGATATATTCTAAGAAAGCGTACAATATGGTACAGGGTAACAGGCCCAAAGAGCCCGCGCTGCAGAGGGTAAAGCCCGATGATGGGGGCAGTGGGCGCTGTTTGTTCGGGCATGCTATCTATTCAATTTCTACTGTTTATTGATTTTTAAAGAATCCATCTCCATATCCGAATAAGGGTCACTAAGAGACATTGAGATTCTATTCATTCGCTGTCTAAAGTCTATACCGATACGGTATTGTGCAACCGTTAGATATGCGTCAATTTTGTCCAGAAGATTATCTTCTGCATCTAGAAGGCTTTCTACCAAATCATACTTACCCTTTTCCAATAAAAACCGTTTCATATGATAAGAAATCGTCTTTTCCTGTTTTTGTAGGTTTTGAGTGAGTTTAGAAATTTGCTCTAGCTTCTCTGTATCACCAGATAATTTATAATGCCCTTTAAGCGTGCCCCAGGCTTCGGAAGCCCAATCTGCGCTCTTTCCTTCGGAGGCTAGAAAGTTTAACGCCGCATCCGCTCCGTCTTCTTCAAATAAGCGTAGCGCAATCTTGGTAACGATATCGCCTATATCGTGCTCTTTATTTTTATCTTTTGCAGCTTGTAGTTCAGTCTTTAACACTTCCATTGGAGAAGGGCGCTGAAAATCCGTGATTTTATAGGTGGCAATGCCTTTTTGTCTTTCTATCTCGGCGGCAAGGGTTCTTATGTTGCCGGTTGGTTTTAAGTAGTCACCTTGCGTAACGGGCCATTCTTCAAGGGGAACTCCCGCCACCGTTTCAAATGCCGCATCAAGCAATCCAGCTTGCATTTGGAAATGAGAAATACCATCAAGGATGTGTGCATTGTTTTTGAGCTTTGCGGCTTTTTCTTTGGCGTGTTCAAAGAATTTATTTGCAGCGCCAGATTGACCGGCCATTTCAAGAATGCTCCCAAATGAAGCAATGGTAACGGCTTGGCGTCTATCGTTTCCAATAACAAACGCGTCGTATTGCGTATATATATCGAGCGCTTTGGATAAGCCACTGCAGAGCAATTTGCTGTTGGCGAGTGTCTGTATAAATTCCCGCTTTCTTGTAAATTTTAGCCC
>JBGTNC010000295.1:0-7736 GCA_041743265.1 Alphaproteobacteria bacterium
GGATTGCCCGCATCTTTATCACAGTTGCATTGGTTTTTAGAGAAAAACTTGGCCCGAATAGACAATGTTTCGGGCAATGTCTCTGGCACGGGGTCATAACCGCCCGGATTCCAAGGGTGGCAGCGCACAATACGCATAACCCCCAAGCGCCCGCCCCGCCATGCGCCATGTTTTTCAATAGATTGGGCCGTATAATGCGAGCAGCTGGGATGAAAGCGACACTCTTTTCCCAGAATCGCAGAGAAGGTCATTTGATATAGCCGGATCAAGGCCAGCAAGAATCGCGCGGGCAAACTGGCGCGCGGCGCCCTCATGACAGCACCTTGAGCGACTTCAGCGCCCAGCGAAAATCTTTTTGCATTTGAACAAAATCGCGATCAATCGCATTCACGCGGCCAATCAGCACAATATCGTAACCGTTCACAACAGCGGCGGCTTCTTGATCGTGCAAAAACAAACGCACCATCTCGCGCAGGCGGCGTTTGGCGCGGTTGCGTTTGACGGCATTGCCGACCTTGCGACTAACCGTCAGGCCCAGATGGAAACCATCAGGGCCTGCGGGATCGTCTGAATTTTTTTTGCGAAGCTGTAGAATAAAAGCGGGTGTTACCCACTTCTGTCCGGACTGTGCGATGCGGCGAAAATCTGGCGATGCCTTGAGTGTCGGAATCGCCGCGCACATTGCAAGAGCGTCCTTTAATTAAGCGGACAGGCGCTTACGGCCTTTCGCGCGACGGGCGCACAATACTTTTTGGCCGTTACGTGTCGCCATGCGTGCGCGGAAGCCGTGGCGGCGTTTGCGAACCAGTTTGCTAGGTTGATAGGTGCGTTTCACAATAAGTCTCCATCCGGAACAAAAGAATCTTTAAGACCTAGGCTTATAATTGTCGCAGGGCCGCACTGTCAACTTATTTTTGCCATTTATGCTAAATAAAACAACGATTTCAGTCATTTCGCCCGCCCTCTTTCCGGCTTAAATCGTTTTGTTTCAATTATTTAACATTAAGATTGACAGAAACCGCGCCAGCCATGATAAAGGAACGAAAGGCGCCCGTAGCTCAACTGGATAGAGTGTTGGCCTCCGAAGCCAAAGGTTGTGGGTTCGAATCCCGCCGGGCGCGCCATTTACCCCGCCATAATCTCAAGTAATTCCACATCGAATATCAAGGTCGAGCCCGGACGTATTTTCGTGCTGGGGCTGCGGTCGCCATAGGCCAGATCTGACGGAATGAATAATTTGATCGTGCCGCCTTGGCCGACCAGCTGCAAACCTTCGGTCCAGCCCGCAATCACGCCGCTGAGCGGAAAGGTCGCAGGCTCCCCGCGTGCGTAGGAGCTGTCAAACTCCGTGCCGTCAATCAATGTGCCACGGTAATGCACGGTCACCATATCATCGGCGGCAGGTTTATCGCCGGTGCCGTCCACCATAATCTGGTACTGCAAACCGCTGGCGGTTTCAATGACGCCATCAATTTCTTTGTTTTGCGCCAAAAACGCCGCGCCGCGTTCCTTGTTCATTTCTGCGATTTTCATGGGAACCTGCTTTTCTTTCACGTGTTTGTATCATGTGTTTTTGTTATGCCACCAAGAATAGGCAGTTTCAATTGCTGATCATCTTGCATAAGATACATTTCTGTTATGCAGCCCCTCCCACCGATAGCTGACCGGAGCTTTTCAATGTCTTCTCTGTTTTCTGCCTTACGCGCTTCACCCTTGCAGATGTTTTTCTCGCTCTGTGCGGTTTTATCCCTTTCAGCCTGTGCGGGGCCCATCACATCCGCGCCGCAAGCAGGCCGCGCGGAAATCCAGCAAGAAACATTGCGTCAGCAGGCTTTGGTGTTTGAACGCTTTGTGTCAGATCAGGCGCATTTGTTCCAGCTATCCTACCCGCTGTTACAGGCCAATGCAGAATTCTGCCGCCCGAAAACAACTCCCATGTTGGGCCTGACCGCATGGAACCTATCTGCCCTGAACCGTGCATGGCAGCCTGCTGCACAAAACAGCTATGGCCTGACCAACCGCCTGACCATCAGCGCCGTTGCCAAAAACTCACCCGCCGCCCGCGCAGGTTTGCGTGGCGGTGATGTACTGATTGCACTGAACGGTGCCACCTTGCCGCAAGGCGCCAATGCCCTGAAAACGGCTGACAACGTGCTGCGCAGTGGCGGCATGCGCCAGCTTGAAATTGTATTTGAACGCAATGGCCGCGCAGGCACTGCCGTTTTGCAACCGGTCGAAGGATGCGATTACCCGGTTGTGCTGGATAACAACAGCAGCGCCATCAACGCCTATGCCGATGGTAAACAGATTGTGGTTGCCAAAGGGATCGTGCGCTTTGCCGAGAATGACAACGAGCTTGCCATGGTCATTGCCCACGAATTGGGCCACAGCGCCATGCGCCATGTAGATAAAATCCGCCAGAATGCCTCCGTCGGTATACTGGGCGGCTTTGCCGTTGACGCCCTACTGGGTGCAGCCGGCGTCAACACAGGCGGACAGGCAGCCCAGATGGGTGGCAATATGGCCGTGATGCAATATTCCATCCCGTTCGAGCAGGAAGCCGATTATGTCGGCATGTATTTTCTGGAGCGTGGCGGTTATAGCGCTGCCAATGTCGCCAATTTCTGGCGCCGCATGGGGGCAGAGAATGCACAATCCATCAGCAACCGCAGCACGCACCCGACATCGGTCGAGCGTTTTCTGGCGATCGAGCGCACCTATGCCGAGATCAGCGCCAAAAAACGCAAGGGCCAAGCACTGGTGCCCAACATGCAAAAACGCTAAGGCCTGATAAACCGGATACAAAAAAAGCCCCGCAACACTGCGGGGCTTTTTTTATATCTATACGCTGACAGTTACCAGTGGCGTACACGACCTGTATCGATGTGAACAAAATCGCTGCGCGGATAATAGCCCACGCCGCCGGATTTTAATTCGGTCGCTGTCTTTCTCAGTTTATCCAAACGCGTGCCCGGCAATTGCAGGTCAATCGCCTGACCCGACATATGCAGGCTGTTGCGTGCAACGCCTTCGGTCATTTTACGCAGGCGTGCATTTGTTTTCGGCGAACGATAGCCGGAGAATACGCGGAAAGAATTCTTGGTACCCAGACGATGACGGATCACGTAGAGAATATCCATCAAACGCGGATCAATCGGAAAAATGTCATTGGTGCGGTGGTCGCGCATCAGCTTTTTAATCTCGCCAAAGGCATCGGGCAGATAGCGCCCGTTGTACCAATACTCGCCCTTGAAATCATCGCCCGTATGCGCGTTATGCAGCACAATAGAACGGCCCGCAGACGGCATGGCCGCATCGGCCAGTGACGGCGTCCAGAAACCCAAGGCGGCTGTCATAAACAGGCCGGATTTCAAAAACCCGCGACGGTCGGAATCATATTCATCCGCCGCTTGGGCGTTTTGTGTCATCAAATCTTGCATGGATACCCCGTGCTTTTTCTTTTTTATAATTACCCCTCCTATAAGAATAACAAAAGAAGAGGCATTTCAAGAGCAAAAAACGGGCATAAACCATAACCCTGAAATCTTTTATCAAAAAGATTCAATGAATTATAGTTTTCGGCACGGTGCGTTTATACCGTCCTTTTTTTCGTAATTTTTGTGTGCTCAGTTCCGCGAAGGCGCGGGGAGTGATTTTTTATCCATCTGCCATGCCGGTTTTTGCAAGTCACGTACCGTTGCCGTTAATTCGGCCACGGTTTCTTGCAAGGCTTCAACTGTTGCACGCAGGCTGGTCACGTCTTTGGAAAGTCCTTCGATGGTGGGCACGGCGGGCGCATCTGGTTTTAATTCCGTACGTAATGCCAGCAGACTGTCATGTATTTTTTGTTCGGCCTTTGTGCGGGCGGTGATAATGGCGACATCTATATCCGCGCCGTGTTTTGTGACCAGATGGCGGCAAAAATCTGTCTTTTCATGCTCTGCCGCATAGCGCAGCAGGGCTTCGTTATCGCGATGCAGATCAAGCCCCGCTGCCATAAACATATCAAATTCAGCCCTGGAGTCTTTATCCACAAACAAACGCGCCACGACATAAGGGTCTTCAACTCTGGAGATATCGCCCTTCAGAATTTTATCCAGCAATGGCAAACGGTCTTTTTCATCGCTGATATAGCTAAGGAGAATACCGCATTGTTTTTCCGGTGAAATTCCGGCGCCTATAAAAGCATCAAATACTGCCGGATCTTTTGTGCCCGCCACACAGGTGACTTGCAGATAATAAAAATTATCCTCGTAGCTTTTATTCCTCAGGCCCCAGCGTTCCGAAACATCGGGCGTATAATTTTCCGCTAAAAAACGGGCCATGACATCATTCACGCCTACATGGTTTGCCGACGTAAACAGCGTAAATTTGAAACTGAGACTCGCCTTCTTCCGCATCAACTTTCCCATCAGCGCGGTGTCGTTTGTACGCAGCGCTTGTCTCAGCAGCCATTCATTGGTTTTAAAGGCGTCGGATAGGCTCATGATGGTGTATTGCCTTTGGGACGCAGGGTCGGCTTATCCATTTGTTCGGGGCCTGTACGCAATTCGCGCACCAACGCTGTCAATTCTTTGACTGTTGCGCGCAATTCCTTCATTTCAGCCGACAGGCTTTCAACTGTGGGGGCTGCGGCATCATCTGGTTTTTGTTCTGGTTGCAAACCCGCCAAATACAAAGAAACACTATGCACGCCCATGGTACGCGCCGTTGTCAAAGCAACGTCCAAATCCGCACCGTGACGTTCCAGCAAATGCTGGCAGACCGTTTGTTTTTCAAGCTTGGCCGCTTCACGCAACCAGCGTTCATTCTTTTCACGTAGATCCACGCAAGCTGCGGAGAGTATATCCAGCACGGTCAAATCGTTATTCTCGATTGCGTTTTGTACCAGCTTGTCTGTGTTTTTAATGTTGTCGATGTTATTGGCCACAATCTTACGCACATAGCCATATCTTGTTTCCGGCGCGAGAGTGGTTTTGGCTGCAATATCTGCCACAATCATTTCTGCGATATTTTCTGCTGCCAAATCAATTTTGGAATTCAGATAAATATCCATCAAATCTGCGCGGCCTTGTTCTACGGCATGGCCGATCAAAAGACCAATGGGTACAGACGGCGCACGCTGCGTGTCTAGGCTCCAGCGTTCTACGACACGCTCATCAAGCCCCTCGACAAAACAGGTTGCCATTTCCGGTGTCATATCCTTGAACGTCTCACCTGTAAAAAACTCATAAATCATGAAGGAGTCGCTTTTGCCCATGAGTTTTTGCATCTGCGGAATATTGTTTGTTTGCACCGCTTCGCGAAACGCGCTGGCCTTGCTTTGGAATATTTTGGAGAGTTTCACACCCCGCCTCCTTCGACATGAATCTGATATGAATCAGAAATGAAAATAATCCGGCTACCCTAGGCCCGATTATTTATTATGTCAAGACACGGTCGGCTATGTTAAAGGCCGGGCGGCTTAATGCGCTGATTTTGCTTGTTTTGCACAGGTGCCGACACTGGCGGACGCGGCGTATCTGGCGTCAAAAACCGCGTCAACTGCCCCAGCAACCGCATGGATTCAGGTGTGATGGAATGGCCCTGATTGGGCAGCACAATACAATCCGTGCGAAAACCCTGTTGGTCCAGCTGCGCGTGGGTGGCTTTGGCCATCGGGTGGCCGGAGTAGCCTTGATTTTCATTCTCCTCCGCCAACAAGGCGACAGGTGGCTTTGATGTAGGTGTGCCCAAACGATCCAGCGCACCGCCAGACAAACTGTAAACGCCGGCGACTTCCGTATCACGCAACAGCCCTGCGTAAAACGCCATGGTGCCGCCTTGCGAAAAACCCGCGATGATCACGCGGTCTTCGGTAATGCCTTCGCGTTTGATCACATCATCAATGTACTTTTGAACAGCTGGCGATGCCTGACGCGCACGCTGCGCCACAATGTCGCAATCTGGATTGTCCAGCATGTCATCTACTTGAAACCAGCTGTGATAGGTATTGCCGTGTTTGTCTTCGCCCAGCTTGGTCGGGCCATCGGGGCAATAGATGCGTGTATTGGGCAATTCGGATGACAGCAGATTGCCGACATGATTTGCCATGGACGCACCGCTGGAGCCGTAGCCATGAAAGAAGATAATGATCTGTTCCGGCCGCTGGCCGCTGGGGGGATTAACGACAGTATCACGCAACATTTGTGTGGACCCTGCTGGAATAAAAATGCATTTAAAAACCGCCCCTATTCTACAACGGGGGCGGCTTTTATGTCAATAAACCGCACAAACCCTAGAAATCATCCGTTGTTTTCATGGGGGCAGCATGGGCTTTGTGATCTTTATTGTCTTGAATAGCCTTGGCTTCTTGAATGGCGCGGCGGAATTCGATGGGCGCTTCAATCGGCGGCAGCAAGACCTCACCGACCCCCATCCCGCGGATCAGCACGCGGCCATAGCCCAGCAAACGGCCCATCACATCCTGCCGGACGGATACGCCCTCGATCCTGTCGATGTTCAATTCCCCCACGTGTCTGGCGATCAGGCCTTTTTTATAGACCAAGCGTTCGGACGTGACGGCAATTTCGGTGGTCGCTTTGATAATCATCATATGCGCAAAGAAAAACAGACCCAGCAAAAAGCAGCCCAGAATACCAAAGCGCAGCAAGGGGTGCAGACCCCAAAGAATTTTAAGATAACCGCCGTTGTCTTTTACAATCTGTTCCCAGGCCTGCTGATACAATTGATCCGGCAATTGCCCGTAGATCAACCGCATCTGCTGTGTCACCACAAACCAGATGGCGGCATAGCCCAACGCAATCCCCATGGCGAGGCCAAAAAGAATCCAGAACACGGCTGTCAGGGTATACATCCAATGGAAGCGCGCCCCCATCAGGATTTCTTCGTTCGGCCCCAGTGATTGCTGGACATAAAGCATGGATACACCTTGATTGTAGAGCGACTGCAGAAAACAGCCACCACGTTACCTTATGTCACAATCATACTTAATAGTTCGTTAATCGCCAAGACATATGCCAAGCAAGCGGGCGGTATGAACCAACGTTCCGTTCACATCCACAGCCTGATAGCTGGCAATCGCCTCTTCAATCGGCACATCGATCACGGCGCGGTTGGACCAAGCAACCATTCTGTCAAATTTCTGTTGTTCGACCAGATCGACCGCATGCACACCAAAAGCTGCCGCCAACAAACGGTCGGACGGGATCGGCGATGACCCGCGCTGTACGTGACCAAGTACCGTCACGCGCGTTTCACAGTCTGTCTTGGCTGCAATTTTTTCGCCCAGATAATGGCCGATACCGCCAAAGCGTTTTTCGCCACCGTGCAATTCCACTTTCAATTCTTCGCCAGAAACGGTGCGCACCGCTTCGGATACAACGACGAGCGCAAAGTTACGGCCATCGTCTTCACGTACGCGGCGAATTTTATCGGCGACTTTATCCAGATCATAAGGAATTTCCGGCAGCAGGATCACATCCGCACCACCGGCAATGCCTGTGGACAAAGCAATATTACCAGCATCGCGGCCCATCACTTCCAGTACCATCACGCGGTCATGGCTGGCAGCGGTTGGCTGCAAACGGTCCAGCGCTTCTGTTGCGACATAGAGCGCGGTTTCGAAGCCAACGGAGCTTTCTGTATTGCCCACATCGTTATCAATTGTTTTGGGGATGCAGACCAGATTGAATTTTTTGCCGTTGTCCGACAGTTTGCGCAAGATCGCCATGCTG
>JBGTNC010000296.1:0-4782 GCA_041743265.1 Alphaproteobacteria bacterium
GCAGCGTCACCAGCACAGGGGTGGCATCTGCAACCCCTGCGGCTTTGGCAAGCGCTGTCAGGTCTGCCCAATACCAAAAGCCCCGCGCCGGATCGTTATGAGGCGTGAACATGCCCTGATACGGCAATTGCACAACGCCTGTGATCGTTTGCGCCCCTGCGGGCAGCGCCACGGCATCAACGCTGTCTTGTGGCACCCAGCCGAGGTTCACAAAAACAATCCCGCCGTTTTGCAGCTGGAACGGTGCCAGCAGATGTGCGCCCACGCGGCTCTCATGTGTACGCGGTTGCAATATATAACGTTGATCGGCCACGTAAGCCCCAGTCAGCCTGACCTGACGATATTCCCAATTTTGCGGATTCTCAATGCTTTCCGGAAAATCAACAGGCGGAGAAGCCATTTGCGCTTCAATCCGCGCCAGCAAATCCGTTTTCCAAGCCAGCCGCTGTAGCTGCCATAGGCTCAAAGATAAAAGAACCGCCAGCATCCCCGCGGTCAGTATTTTTGCCTTACGGTTTTTTTGAAACATTCTTGCCCCCTGCCTGTCTGGACACAGTAGCGAAAAGACGCTACATTTTCAATCACACCACGTTACGGAATATGGAGAACCAATGCCCCCACGCCCCTTGACCAAAGGCGAGGTCACGCTGGCCCGCAGTGTTTTCGGCGATGCGATCGAATACGACCGCGTCACCATCACCGATGGCCAGTTTGTGGCGTTCCAGCCCAAAGGCACCGCCATGGCGCCGGAAGGCAATCTGTATATGTACGGCTGCTACCAAAACGATTTTTCCACTGGTGATGTTTATACCCAAGGCCATTTCATTCATGAAATGACCCATGTCTGGCAATTTCAAAACAAAGTGCTGCGCCCGATTACCGCAGCGCTTGAATTAAACTTCCAGTTCAAATTCAATTACCTTGCCGCCTATGATTACAAGCTGGACGGCACCAAGGACCTGCTGGATTTCAACATGGAACAGCAAGCCAGTATTGTGCAGGACCATTTTGTGCGCACACATGGCGGCAAAGCAGGTTATCGCGGCAATTGCGTTGATGCACATACGGATGCAGATAAAACATCGCTGTATCAAAAAACGCTGCAAAAGTTTTTGCAAAATCCGGCCTATGCCAAACGCGACAAATTTCCCAAACCTGCCATTTTCGCGCGGCGCAAAAAACCACCCGGCGCTTGAGGCTTAAAAATCAATCTTCCGCATCGCGCTTCAAATGGCGCCATTCCAGCATGATGATATAGGCCTTGCTGCTGGGGAGCAAAATACCCACCATGGCAAGCCCGACCACGGCCCAGATAATAATCTGCAGCCACAACGGCGGCGCGAACAGTAACTCCACCCCCCATGCCATGGGTATGATCGAAAAACACAAAACAAACAAAACAAACACAGCCGCACCATCGCCCACATCGTGCAGACCTAAGGGTGCGGCACAGTTTGCGCATTTTTCTACAGCTTCGACCGTGAACGGCTTGAACAACCGCCCCTGCCGACAAACGGGACAGCGGGGCTTCAGGCAAAAGGTAATATCTTCGGAAAAGGACATTTTTATGAGCAAAAATTCTTTGGGCCGGAGAAGATCACCTTCTGCGGCCCAAGAGAGAATTTATGCGTTACCCCACCAATAGATGGCGACAAACAAGAACAGCCACACGACGTCAACGAAGTGCCAATACCAAGCAGCGGCTTCGAAGCCGAAATGGCTGTCAGGTTTGAAGTGGCCGCGTTTGTTACGGTAGTAGCAAACGAGCAGGAAGATTGTACCCACCAAAACGTGGAAACCGTGGAAACCGGTTGCCATGTAGAAAGCCGATGAATACACGCTGCCTTTAAACGGGAAGCTCGCGTGATGATATTCATAGGCCTGGAAACAGGTAAAGGCGACACCCAGCAAAACGGTGATCAACAACGCTTTGGTGGCTTCTTCTTGATGGCCTTCAATAATCGCATGGTGTGCCCATGTGACGGTGCAGCCGGAGAGCAACAAAATCATGGTCATCAAAAACGGCAAGCCAAAAGCATCAATCACTTCAATATTTGCAGGTGGCCAGATACCGCCGAGCGCTTCGGAGGGTGAAATACTGGACGCAAAGAATGCCCAGAAGAACGCGACGAAGAACATAACCTCGGATGTAATAAACAAAGCCATGCCATAGCGGAAACCGACTTTAGCTTCAGCCGTATGTGCTTTTTCAACAACGGCTTCTTTCACAACATCGCGCCACCAATACCACATGACAACACCCACGGCGAAGGCGCCCAGAAAGACACCTTTCAGGCCGACATGCCAGCCGTGCCATTCGACATTGTGCATAAACATCACGGCACCAATCGCCAAGAGGCCCGCCGCAAAAGCGCCGACCAAAGGCCAGACACTGGGCGATACCAGATGGTAGGGATGCGGTTTACCGTTCTTCAGGTCATAAACAGGTGTATCGGACATGGTTTTCTCTTTTCTCAGGTGTTATCCGGCGTGTTCAGTGCCGCTGTCATTATAAAAGTTTTCCATGGCTTTCTCCAGCTCGGAGCTGTCCTTGCGGAAAAAGGCATAGGAAAGGGTAATGGTCTTCACATCATCCATATCGCGGTCTTGCAAGATGGCAGGGTCGACAAAAAACGTCACAGGCATGTGCTGTGTTTCGCCCGGTGTCAGTGTTTGTTCGCCAAAACAAAAACACTGGGTCTTGAAAAAATATTTACCGGCTTTCAACGGGGTGACGTTGTAAATCGCTGTTCCCGTGACGGGTTGCTTGGACCAGTTATGCGCGGTAAACGCGATCAGACCGTCCTGCCCCACTTTGACACGCACAGATTTCAAATCAGGTTTGAAATCCCACGGCATATTACGCGCGACATCGGTGTTAAAGCGCACGGTGATGCTGCGGTCATAAACTTTATCGCTGGTGTTCGCGGCGATCACCTGCGTGGTCCCGCCCCAGCCCGTTACACGACAGAACATGGAATAAAGCGGCACGGAGGCATAGGTCAGCGCAATCATAAACCCCACGCCGCCCAAGGCGCCAAGTAGAATTTTTTTGTTTTTTCGCTGCAGGTCGGACATATATCAGCCCCCCTTCATGCGGATAATGCTGACACAGAACACCACAACCATAAATGCGATGATCGCAAAAAATACGGCGTAGTTCTTTTTCTTTTTTCTGTTGTGTAATTCACTATGTGGCATGTTTTTCCCTCATACAACCTTGTCGACCATCATCAGGGCGAACAGCATGAAAAGGTAAACAATAGAATAGCCAAACATGGCACGCGCTGTCTGGTACTGCGTATCACGCCAAACGCGGAAGGCCGCCACAATGAACAACCCGTGCAACAGCAAAGCACCAAAGGCATAGACCGAGCCACAAAGGTTCATCAGGTAAGGCGCTGCCACAAACGGTGTCATCACCAGCGTATAAACCAGCATTTGCAAACGTGTGGATTTTTCACCGGCCACCACAGGCATCATCGGCACGCCTGCTTTTTTGTAATCTTCGTTGCGATACAGTGCCAGTGCCCAGAAATGCGGCGGCGTCCACAAAAAGATCAGCGCGAATAACATGAAGGATGCAAAAGACACATCGCCCGTCACTGCGGCCCAGCCAATCATCGGCGGGAAAGCACCGGCAGCACCGCCAATGACAATGTTTTGCGGCGTGCGGCGTTTCAGCCAGATGGTATAGACGAAAACATAGAAGAAGGATGCAAAGCCCAGAATAAATGCCGCCATCCAGTTCAGGGCGACGCCCATCAAACCAACAGATAAAACGGTCAGCACAATACCAAAAGTCAGCGCATCGGCAGGATCTATACGGCCCTGCGGCAAGGGACGGCCCCGTGTGCGCAGCATGATGGCATCGATATCACGCTCGTACCACATGTTGATAGCACCCGCAGCACCCGCGCCAATCGCGATACAAAAAACAGCCGCCAAAGACAAAAACGGATGCAAAGCCCCCGGTGCCAAAACAATACCCGCCACACCACTGAAAACCACCAGCGTCATCACACGGGGTTTCAACAGCGCAATAAAATCGCCAATACGTGCTTCTACCGCCGGTGCATCACCGGCGGTACCAAGCATGTCATATGTGGCGAATTGGCTTGCCATTGTTCTCACTTCACCGTCGGCTGAATGTCGAACTGGTGGAACGGCGGTGGCGAGGATACATGCCATTCCAGCGTATCCGCACTTTCACCCCAATAGTTCGCGCCCACTTTTTTGCCCGCAACGATCGTGTAGATCGCCACAAACACAAAGAAGATGGTGGAAGCAAACGAGATGTAAGCGCCGTAGGAAGAAATGGTGTTCCAGCCTTCAAAGCCCGGTGTGTAATCCGGAATACGGCGCGGCATGCCCGCCAACCCCAAGAAGTGCTGCGGGAAGAAAAGCAGGTTCACACCGATAAAGGTTGTGAAGAAATGCAACTTACCTGCCCATTCAGGATACTGACGGCCACACATTTTACCAATCCAGTAATACCAGCCAGCAAAGATGGCGAAAACAGCCCCCAGCGACAATACGTAATGGAAATGCGCCACCACATAATAGGTATCATGCAGCACAATATCCATCCCGGCATTGGCCAGCACAACACCCGTCACGCCGCCCAGGGTAAAGAGGAAGATAAAACCGACTGCCCAGAGCATCGGCGTCTTGAAAGAGATAGACCCGCCCCACATCGTCGCGATCCAGGAGAAGATCTTGATCCCCGTCGGCACCGCGATCACCATCGTCGCGAGCATGAAGTAGCTCTGCTGGGTGATC
>JBGTNC010000297.1:0-1510 GCA_041743265.1 Alphaproteobacteria bacterium
CCGGCACAACCGGAATATCACCCAGCACCAGACAATCCACCGGATCGCCATCGCCCGACAGCGTATGCGGGATAAAGCCGTAATTGCCGGGATAGCGCATGGAAACATGCAGAAAACGATCCACAATCGGCGCGCCGCTCAGTTTATCGATTTCGTATTTGACGGGCGGGCCGCCAACCGGATTTTCCACCACGATGTTGACTTCATCGGGGGGCTTTTTGCCGGTGGAGATATGCTTCAAAAACACGTGCGCGGCTCCAGTTTGTTTGCGGTTAACCGACTCTATCCATATTCTGCCGGTGTGTAAACGCCCTAAGGGCATAACAAAACGGGCCGCAATCGAAACTGCGGCCCGCTTTCTGTTTTTTTATGGAACGTGCAGTTAAGCGCGCTTTTTCTTGCCATCTACGCTACGCAGCGCAGGCTTTTTCTTGTTCAGGTTCTTCAGTGCGCTGCGGCCGGCATAAACGCCGGATGGCCCCAGCTGTTCTTCGATGCGGATCAACTGGTTGTATTTGGCAATACGGTCAGAACGGGACAGGGAGCCTGTCTTGATCTGGCCAGCATTTGTGGCGACCGCCAGATCGGCGATAGTGCTGTCTTCCGTCTCGCCAGAGCGATGGGAGAAGACAACGCCGAAACCGGCTTTTTGTGCCGTTTGTACTGCGTTCAGGGTTTCTGTCAGCGTGCCGATCTGGTTCACTTTGATCAAGATGGCATTGGCGGCTTGTTCATCAATCCCGCGCTGCAGGCGTTTGGTATTGGTCACAAAAAGATCATCACCCACCAGCTGCACTTTGTTGCCAAGGCGGCTTGTCAGCTCAATCCATCCAGCCCAATCGTCTTCGGACATGCCGTCTTCGATAGAGGCGATAGGGAATTTACCGACGAGCTTTTCGTAGTAGTCGATCATTTGCTCGGAAGAAAGGGTTTTTCCTTCACCTTCAAGGTGATATTTGCCTTTCTTAAAGAATTCCGTTGCCGCAACATCCAGCGCCAGCATGACATCAACGCCGGGTTTGTAGCCCGCAGCAGTGATGGCTTTCATAATGTATTCAAGTCCTTGCTCTGTGCTCTTAAAGTTAGGTGCGAAGCCGCCTTCGTCACCAACAGCGGTATTGAAGCTGTTATCTGAAAGAAGTTTTTTAAGTGTATGAAATATCTCGGAACCGATGCGGATGCTCTCGCTGCTGCTGTCGGCAGCCACGGGCATGATCATGAATTCCTGAAAGTCGATGGAGTTATCGGCATGGGCGCCGCCGTTGATGATGTTCATCATCGGTGTCGGCAGTTGGTGCGCGAAGGTACCGCCCACATAACGGTAGAGCGGTATGTCCAGCTCGGACGATGCGGCATGGGCGATGGCCAAGCTCACACCCAAAATGGCATTGGCGCCAAGGCGGGATTTGTTCTCGGTGCCGTCGAGCGCGATCATGAGTTCATCGATCAGGCTTTGCTCGGTGGCGTCGATACCGGAGATAGCTTCGAAGATTTCCGTATTAACGGCATC
>JBGTNC010000298.1:0-8836 GCA_041743265.1 Alphaproteobacteria bacterium
TCTATTATCGTTATTTATTATTGTTTTTATAGTTAGGTATATAGAAACCCCCCGGCTTCAGCATCTGAGCAAGCACGTTTTACCATACGTGTGTTCAAGAATGCAATAACTTTTTCATAAATTTAAAATTATATTTTATACAGTGAAAAGATAATTTTAATATAGCGCAACATTGTAACCAGTAATAAAATTACACAGTATGGGGGTCTGGTGCTTTGGCCTGTTTTACTAAGGTTTTGAATTTATAGTTGGGCAGCTGCAAAACGGTCTTTAACCAGAATCACTACAGGTATGCGCCTGTGGGTATCTTTTTGCCAGATGCGCTAAAAAAGCCCAAAAACATGACATAACTGGCAGATAACAGTTGACCAAAAGTAAAAATATCAGTAGTTTGCGGAGCTTCATTGATAAGCCATTAGACAACGTGACCAAATTGGATTCGGAACATGAAAAAGACGTCATCTCTTAAATCGCTGAAATCCCGCGATAAAAATAACAAGGTTGTTCGCCGCCGCGATGGTAAAGGCAAAATGCGCCTTTACGTCCTGAACAAAGAAAACCCACGCATGAAAGCGAAACAGTAATCTGTTTTTTTGAGCGTGTTTTGCATGGTTTAAAACCGGCAAGACGTTAAGGGGAGCGGGGCACAATGTTTTCTAAACTGCTGGGGCTTATGTCCACAGATATGGCGATTGACCTCGGAACGGCCAATACTCTGGTTTACGTTCGTGGTCAGGGTATCGTGCTGAACGAACCGTCTGTGGTCGCCATGCAGTTTATTGATGGTCGCAAATTACCGCGCGCTGTTGGTGAAGATGCCAAGCTGATGCTGGGCCGCACACCTGGCCACATCATGGCTATCCGCCCCTTGCGTGATGGCGTGATTGCGGATTTTGAAGCCGCAGAATTTATGATCAAATATTTTATTAGCAAAGTACACAACCGCCGCAGTTTTGCGTCTCCGCGGATGGTGATTTGCGTGCCCTCCGGCTCTACGGCTGTTGAGCGCCGTGCGATTCAAGAATCCGCCGAAAGCGCTGGTGCACGCGATGTTCAGCTGATTGAAGAACCGATGGCAGCAGCCATTGGCGCAGGCCTGCCTGTGACAGAACCGACAGGTTCGATGGTGGTTGATATTGGCGGCGGCACAACTGAAGTCGCCGTTATTTCACTTGGTGGTATCGTTTATGCGCGCAGTGTCCGCGTCGGCGGCGACAAGATGGATGATGCGATCATCAGCTATATCCGCCGCACGCATAATCTGTTGATCGGTGAAGCAACAGCCGAGCGTATCAAAAAAGAAATTGGCTCTGCCTGCCCGCCCGAAGAAGGCGAAGGCCGCATGATGGAAATCAAAGGCCGTGATCTGATGAACGGTGTGCCAAAAGAACTCGCGATTTCCGAACGTCAGGTTGCCGAGGCTTTGGCTGAACCTGTTGGTGCGATTATTGATGCCGTTAAAGGTGCGCTGGAACACACAGCCCCTGAACTGGCGGCCGATATTGTGGACCGTGGTATTGTGATGACGGGTGGCGGTTCTTTGCTGTCCAACCTTGATTATGTGCTGCGTTATGCCACGGGCCTTGCTGTGACTGTTGCGGATGATCCACTGTCTTGCGTGGCATTGGGTTCGGGCCAAGCGCTCGAAGCGAACCGCAAGTTGCAGGGCGTTTTGACCAAGATGTATTGATCCGCAGATTCTCTTGCGGCTCCCCCGCGCCAATATCTGGCAGCAGACAGGGGTATTCAACATAGTTTTCAGGGGTTTGGGGTAATCTGCCTTTGCCTTTGTTAAGGAATCCTTGCTATAATAATAGTCAGGACTGATTTTCCTCAAGGAGTTGCCTGCCCGGTGTCTCGCCGCAACCATAAATCGGCGCTTGAAGCGTTGCCTATCCGTAGCTTGACGACCCGCCTGACACCGGCGGTTTTGATCCTGTTGTGCGTGACTCTCATCGGCTTTCACAAAATGGATAGTCTGCCCGTCGAGCGCCTGCGTGTGGCGGTCACAGACTTTATGGCGCCTGTTTTATCCGCTGTTTCCCGGCCTTTGACAGCCATCACGGAATCTTTCGATGGCCTGCGCACCATGCGCGAAATAAAGTCGGAAAATATCCGTCTGCGTGAAGACAACACCAAATTGCAATTGTGGTACGAAGCCGCCTTGAAACTACAGGCCGAAAACCAGTCCTTCCGCGAGCTGCTGAATGTTAAAGCAGACCCGACGCTGATTTTTGTCACAGCCCGTGTGATCTCGGATCCGGGCGGTGCTTTTGTGAAAAGTCTTTTGCTGCCCGTGGGCACGAACGAAAACGTCGCTAAAGGAAATGCCGTCATGTCGGGGCACGGGCTTGTTGGCCGTGTGGTGGAAGCGGGTACACAATCATCCCGCGTTTTGCTGGTGACGGATTTGAACTCCCGCATTCCCGTCATGGTACAAAATACACGTACACGTGCGATTTTGGCTGGTAAGAACACAGAATTGTTGATGCTGGAGCGTCTGCCGATTGACAGTGGTCTGACGGTTGGCCAACGTGTTGTAACCTCCGGCGATGGCGGTCAATTGCCTGCGGATATTCCAATTGGTACGATCGTACATATCGGTCCCAAGGGGGTTTATGTGCGCCCGCTAACGAATATCGAGAAAGTGACCTATGTGCAGGTCATTAATACAACCGTAGACCCCAGCTTTTTGACAGGTCAGATTGTACCGGCCGCCGGCCCGTAAATATTTTATCTCGCATACACCAACGCCCGAAGTAATCAGCCCATGGCCCGTAAACGCAACGAAGGATGGCAAGAACCCCTTCTCAGTATACTGGGCCGTTTGGGGTTGACGTTTTTAATCGGCTTTGTGCTTTTGCTATTAAGCGTTTTTCCGCTGCCGACCGAACATCTGGGCGATGTCAGGCCCGCTTTTATTCTGATGACTGTGTACTATTGGGCCATCATGTTCCCGTCGACCTTGACGTATTTCACGGTTTTCTTGATCGGCCTGTCTTTTGACCTGCTCGCGGGCTTTCCGCCGGGTATTAATGCCATGACATTACTTATTGTGCAGTGGATTGTACGCAGCCAGCGTAAGTTCATGTTAGGCCAGTCTTTTCGTGTGATCTGGGCGGGTTTGTCACTCATGGCCTTTGGTGCAGCCTTGATGCAATGGGCCGTTTTTTCGTTGTTTTATGGCGCCCCGCTGAATATTCGCCCTGTGCTGATCAGCGCGCTTTTGACTTGCCTGTTGTTTCCGGTTTTACTGCCGGCGCTGGCAAGCAGCGGCCGTTGGCTGGCAGAAAAATCTGTCCGCTTGTCCTGATGTCTCTTTCCCCTATAAGGCGCGTATTCGCGCTTCATATTCACCTGATCCTGCACTAGGATAGGCCCCATGAACCGCGATATGGAACGTTTTAAGGAGTTTTCACGCCGCGCGCTGATCATTGGCGCGGGGCAAACTGCTTTGTTCGGTATTCTGGTGGCACGGCTTGGCTGGCTGCAGCTGGTGGAGCAGGAAAAATTCCAGACTCTTTCTGACCGTAACCGCATCAGCTCCCGTCTGGTGCCTGCTGGTCGTGGTGAGATTATGGATCGCTTCGGTGTGCCGCTCGCAATCAACACACAAAACTTTCGTGCCTTTTTGGTGCCAGAACAGGCCGATGATGTCGAGGCAACGCTTGATCGTTTGTCGCGTTTGATCCCCGTCAGTGAAGAAGAAAAACAAGAAATACTGGTAGAAATGGGCCGTGTGCGCCAGTTTACACCGTTGCTTGTTAAAGAAAATTTAGGCTGGGACGATATGGCGCGGGTCGAAGCCCAGCTGCCGGATTTACCGGGTGTATCAATCGATGAAGGTGAAATTAGATCATATCCCTTTGGCGATGCAACAGCGCACGTGATTGGCTATGTTGGCCGCGTGAGTGTAGCAGAGCTGACAGATGATCCGATCATGTCGCTACCCGGTTTTCGTATCGGTAAAAACGGCGTTGAAAAAAAATACGATGATATTTTGCGCGGCGCAGCCGGTAGCGTGCAGGCCGAGGTCAATGTCGTGGGCCGTGAAATTCGCGAGCTAGACCGCACCCCCGCTAAACGCGGCCAACGCCTAACGTTGACACTGGATGCGGATTTGCAAATGCAATGTCAGGAAATTTTGACAAAAGAGCGCAGCGCCTCTGCCGTGATCATGAATGCGCATAATGGTGAAGTTTATGCACTTTGTTCGCACCCGGGGTTTGATCCGAATTTGTTTAGTCGCGGAATTCCGGCTGATATTTGGGAAGAATTATTAGCGGATGATACGCACCCGCTGACGAATAAAGCTGTCTCTGGCCAATATCCGCCCGGCTCTACATTTAAAATGGTCACGGCGCTGGCGGCACTGGGGCAAGGCATCAGCCCGGGGGAGCGTGTATTTTGTCCCGGACATTATCTGTTGGGCCGCGACAAGTTTCACTGCTGGAAAAAAGGCGGTCATGGCTATGTTAACGTTGTGGATGCGCTGGAACAATCCTGCGACGTTTATTTCTACGAGATGGGAAAGCGCATCGGCGTGGATATGATCGCGACAATGGCGCGGCGCTTGGGCCTTGGCGATAAGCTTGATTTCCCGCTGCCTGCCGAGGGTAGCGGTTTGATACCAGACAAGGCATGGAAGTTGCGTGTGCGGCGTGAACCTTGGCATCAGGGCGAGACATTAAATACATCTATTGGTCAGGGGCATGTTTTAACAACGCCGCTACAATTGGCGGTGATGACAGCACGTCTGGTGAATGGCGGTAAGGCCGTTAAACCGCTTTTGGTGCGTGCGACAGAAAGTCAGGGAAATCTTTTGCAAGATTGGCCAGATATCGGCCTTAACCAGAGTCATCTACAAATTGTCACACGTGGTATGAACGCGGTTGTGAACGGCAGTCACGGCACGGCGCGTGGGTCGCGTATTGCAGATCCCGCCATGGCCATGGGTGGTAAAACAGGCACGGCGCAGGTGCGTCGTATTACTGCCGCCCAGCGTGCAGCAGGCGTTAAAAACGAAGATCTGCCTTGGAAACACCGTCACCATGCGCTGTTTGTCGGTTATGCACCCGTGGCCAATCCGCAATATATTGTGTCTGTGGTGGTCGAACACGGCGTGGGCGGCAGCTCAGCAGCAGCGCCATTGGCGCGAGATTTGCTCTTGGCCACACAGAAGCGTGACCCGCAAAAAATTCATACGGTTGATGAGGCGATTGAAGAAGCCCTGCGTTTTAAAACCATGACAGAACAGCCCGCGAAACCTAAAACCAAGAAACCACCGGGGTAGGACATGTCTTTTCGAAATCTGACCCGTGACAGTTTAACGCTGGGTGAAAAATTTATCAGCATCAGTTGGCCTTTTGTCGGCCTGATCGCCATGTTGACAATGGTCGGTTATGTCTCGCTCTATGCAGCAGCAGGCGGCAGCAATAGCCCGTGGGCCGGGCCGCATGTGATCCGTTTTGTTGTGGGCCTAACGGGGTTGATCATCACAGCCCTGATCGATGTTCGTTTGTGGATGCGCTTTGCCTATTGGATTTATGCGTTGATGATTGTTCTGCTCGTGTTTGTAGAAGTCAAAGGCCATATCGGCATGGGCGCCCAGCGCTGGATTGATCTGGGTTTTATTCGGCTACAGCCCTCTGAAATTATGAAGATTGTTTTGGTACTGGCCCTGGCACGGTTTTTTCATGGTGCGGCACCTGAACAATTACGCAATCCCCTCTTCTTGCTTATTCCTATCGGCCTTGCGCTGCTGCCTTTTGGGCTTGTATTGATCCAGCCAAACCTTGGCACCGCGATGATGATCTTGTTTATCGCGGCGGGTATGTTTTTTATGGGGGGTGTTAATCACCTTTATTTCAGTATTCCGCTGGGCGTGGGGGTTGCGGGTTTTGCAGCTATCTGGCCCTTCCGCGAAGGTGTGTTGCAATGGCTTTTAAGTTTCTTGCACGATTACCAACGCCGCCGTGTCACAACGTTTCTGGATCCGGAGAGCGACCCGCTGGGGGCAGGCTATAACATTGCCCAGTCTAAAATTGCTGTGGGTTCTGGCGGTATGACGGGCAAGGGGTTTTTGCAAGGCACACAAAGCAAACTTAACTTTTTGCCGGAAAAACAGACCGATTTTATTTTCACGCTTTTCACCGAAGAATGGGGTTTCATCGGCGGTGTCGGGTTGATCGGTTTATTGATGATGATTATTCTCTACGGCTACTTCATCGCTTTTAATTGCCAAAACCAGTTTGGGCGTTTGTTGGTTGTGGGCGTCATTATCAATTTTTCGCTTTATATTTTTATTAACATAGGTATGGTGATGGGCCTGTTGCCTGTGGTTGGTGTGCCACTGCCGCTGGTTTCCCATGGGGGATCTTCCATGTTGGCGGTGCTTTTCGGCTTCGGACTTTTAATGTCAGCGCATGTGCACCGGAATGTGAAGTTTACAAGGCGCGGGCTGGATATGGCCTGATACAACAAGCCTCATAGCAGAAAATAAAGATGATCCCGCACGCGGGAAGAAAAACGGATATAAAAAATGGCAAAAACTGTAAAAAAAATTCAAAAAAACAAAAAACCAGCGCGTCCGGCCCCTGCTGCAAAAACAGTTAAAGCAAAAGCCAAGAAAAAAACGGCCGTACTGCCCAAGCGCCTGCTGGGTGTTGGTGAACCTGCCCCTTTCTGTATCGAAAATCCCAAAGGCAAGGCTCAGTGCGTTGTTGTTTGCGATCATGCCAGTAACCGCATTCCCAAAGTTTTGGGTGATTTGGGCCTATCAAAAGCAGACCGTGAAAAACATATTGCCTGGGACCCTGGTACAGAACACATCGGCCGTTACCTGAGCGAGAAGCTGGACGCTCCTGCCTTTTTTGCCACGTATTCCCGCATTGTGGTGGACGTGAACCGTGGCGCCGGCAGCAGCGAATGCATGCGCGAAGTTTACGACCATGTGCCCGTACCTGGTAATACCGGATTATCACGCGCTGCCAAAAAGCAGCGTCTGGACGAGATTTTTTGGCCCTACCACAAAAATCTGGGGGCCTTGTTGCAGCGTTTTCGCAAAAAGAAAAAAATACCTGCAATCGTTTCCATTCATAGCTTTACGCCAGAGATGGATGGCTATAAACGTCCGTGGCACATCGGCGTTTTGTGGAATAAGGAAGATGATATTGCCATGCGTTTGGTCGATAACCTGCGCGCACAAAACCCCGGTATGATCGTGGGCGAGAACGAACCCTATTCCCTGAAAGCAGTCAATTTAAGCAAAAACACCATTGGCACACATGCGGAGAGCGCAGGCCTGCCCTATGTGATTGTCGAGTTCCGTCAGGACTTGGTGAAAACAAAACGTGATGCTGTAAAGTGGGGTCGTATTTTCCTCGATGCTTTGGCACCGATTTTGGCAGATCCATCTATTTATCATCTGCACCGCGCGCGCAAAAAAGCCGCAACAGCCGTGAAAGCGAAGCCAACGACGGCGAAAAAGTCTCCCAGCCGTAAAAAAGTGACGAAACCGGTGAAAAAAGCTGTCAAAAAACCAGTCGCCAAGCGCCGGAAATAGTCATAATGCGTGCGGGTTACCCCCGACCGTAAAACATACCCAAAACCGCGCAAAACCTAACTTTTACTTGGGTTTTGAAAAAGCGGTTGGTATAATCTGGCATTGCTATTTTTAATGTCACTTGACCTCATTTCGACGGATGGGACGCCATGAAATTCACCATTGACCGCGCCGATTTGCTGCGATCCCTCAATCACGTACATAGCGTGGTAGAGCGCCGGAATACTATTCCAATTCTGGCGAACGTATTGCTGCAAGCAGAAGCTGACTCTTTGTCGCTGACGACCACGGATATGGATTTGGAGATTGTGGAATCCACAGCCGCCAAATCATCCCAGCCAGGCGCCACAACGGTACCTGCACATACGCTGTATGACATCGTGCGCAAGTTGCCCGATGGTGCGGTAGTTGAAATGACAAGCGGCGCCGGCGATACAACGTTGCAAGTCAAAGCGGGCAAGTCCACATTCCGTCTGGGTTGTTTACCGACAGAAGATTTCCCAAAAATGGGCAGCACTGAAAAATTCGCCTATACATTTTCATTGCCCGCCGCAGATTTGCGCACATTGATTGACCGCACACGTTTTGCAATTTCAAATGAAGAAACGCGTTACTACCTCAATGGTATTTATCTGCATGCCGCAGAAAACGAAGGCGTTTCGGTATTGCGTGCAGTGGCGACTGATGGTCACCGTCTGGCGCGTTTTGAAATGCCCCTCCCCGATGGCGCGCGTGATATGCCAGGCGTGATTATTCCACGCAAGGCGATCAACGAAATTCGTAAATTGATTGATGAAGCAGGCGATACAATTGAAATTGGCCTGACGGATAACAAGCTGAAATTCAGCTTTGATCACATCACCCTGACGACAAAACTGATTGATGGCACCTTCCCTGATTACGAGCGGGTGATCCCTAAAAACAATGATAAAGTTTTAGAGGTCAATGCATCTGTACTGGGCCGTGCGGTGGATCGTGTGTCCACTATCTCTAGCGAGAAATCACGTGCTGTGAAACTGACACTGGGCGGCAAGACAATGACATTGTCCGCCAATTCCCCGGACAGCGGCAGCGCATCCGAAGAAATTGAAATCCTGTTCAATGCAGGCCCGATGGAAATCGGTTTCAATTCCGCGTATTTGATGGATGTGACCAAACAGATCGAAGGCGACGGTTGCCGTATGTCTTTGTCTGACCCTGCGTCACCGACAATCATTCAAGATGCCAGCGATACATCGTCGCTCTATGTGTTGATGCCGTTGCGTATCTAAC
>JBGTNC010000299.1:0-1502 GCA_041743265.1 Alphaproteobacteria bacterium
CAGGCCATCCAATGCGGCGCGAATGGTCAGGTGTGTGAGGTTTGTCATGGTTTGTTCAATCTCTTCATGCTCTGTCTTGAAAACGCTTTTGGCTCCGGCGGGTGCTTGTTATTCCATCACCTTCGGTACCACAAAAAAGCCTGCGGCCTTATCCGGCGCATTGGCGAGGATTTTGTCTTGAATACCGCCATCGGTCACGGCATCGGGGCGCTGGTGCATTTTCATTTGCACAACACTTGTCATCGGCTCGACAC
The DNA here is from genome assembly GCA_041743265.1 of Alphaproteobacteria bacterium. Taxonomy (GTDB): domain Bacteria; phylum Pseudomonadota; class Alphaproteobacteria; order Micavibrionales; family UBA2020; genus UBA2020. Next base: position 255 of record JBGTNC010000299.1, read on the forward strand.
CCGTGGTATCGACCGCATTCAATTCTTCGATCATGGTCAGGATATTCGTCAATTCGCCGGACAGTTTTTCCTTGTCCGCATCCGTCACCTGAATACGCGCCAAACGGGCAATTTTACCCACCGTGTCTTTATCAATGGACATTTTGCTTTTTTTCCTTATTTAAGTAGTCATCCAAGGAAAAAACCTAGCATGCCCATCGTCGCAATAAAAGAACTGAGACAGCATTTAGCGCCCAAAACAAGGGTGCTGGGCGTGGACCACGGCGAGAAAACGCTGGGCCTTGCCATGGCCAGCCATGACCTGTCGATTGCAACCCCCTTCAAAACACTCGCACGCACAAAATTCACCCAGAATGCGCAAGAACTTGCCAAAATCTGCAAGGAATATGAGGTCAGTGGCTTCATCATCGGCCTGCCCGTGCATATGTCGGGGCAAGAGGGCAACAGGGCGGAATCTGTGCGCAGCTTTGGCAATAACCTGTTGCGGGCAAAGGATATTTTGGGGTTTGACCCTGTGATCGGCTTTTGGGATGAACGCCTGTCTACCTCCGCCATGGAGCGGTTTTTGATCGAGCAAGCCGATGTATCGCGCAAACGACGCGCAGAGGTCATCGACAAACTCGCCGCCACGCATATCCTGCAAGGCGCGCTTGATTTTATGAGAAATAACTAAGCGGCGATTATTTCGTGCCGGTCTTTTTCTCCAAACCCGCATGGGCTTTGGCCAAAACCTTAAAAATCGCAGCCGAATCAAGGTCCTGATCGCCTGCTGCCAACACGGCATCCAGATGTTTTGTCGCCAGTTTCGCGCCCGGCAGGTCTAGTCCGACGCTTGCCGCTGTTTCCAGCACAATGCCCATATCTTTACGGTGCAAAGCGGTTTTAAAACCGGGGGTATAGTCGTTGGACAAAATGCGCTGGCCATGCACTTCCATGATTTTGGAACCGGCAAAGCCACCCATGAGCGCTTCGCGAACCTTCGCGCCATCCACACCGCTTTTCTCCGCCAGCAGCAAGGCCTCGGCCACGGCTTCGATCGTGACCGCGACCACAACTTGGTTACAAGCCTTCGTCACCTGCCCTGCGCCGTTGGTGCCGACATGCACAATGTTTTTGCCCATGATGTCAAAATATGGCTTCACGCGCGCAAACACTTCAGGCTTGCCGCCGCACATGATGGACAAGGTGCCGTTAATGGCCCCTGCCTCGCCGCCTGAAATGGGCGCATCCAGCATATCCACACCTTTA
>JBGTNC010000300.1:0-7028 GCA_041743265.1 Alphaproteobacteria bacterium
CCCAATGACGATCAATCTTTTTTTCAAGCAAGGCCGCAATCGCAAAACAAAACGCCACAGAAAAACCGACATAGCCCATATATAGCAACGGCGGATGCACGGCGAGCGCGATATCTTGCAGCACAGGGTTTAAACCAGCGCCTTCAGGCGGCGATGGATCCAGTCGTAAAAACGGGTTGGAGGTAAACAACACAAACATCAAAAAACCACTGGCAATCATGCCCTGCACAGCGATCACGCGGGCCTGAAAGGCAGGCGCTAAACGATGCCCTGCCTGCACCACCAAAATACCCCAGAACGACAGCATCCAGACCCAGAGCAACATGGAGCCTTCGTGGTTGCCCCAAACAGCTGTGATTTTATACAACAACGGCTTCATCGTATGGCTATTGGTGGCCACATTCAGGACAGAAAAATCGGATAGCGCGAAAGCATGCACCAGCGCCAGAAAAGAAATTGTGAGAAGGCCCGATAAAGACCACGCGGTCGCATGCCCCAGCTTCATCCACGCCATGCGCCCATGATACGCACCCAAAAGCGGCACGACAGATTGCACCAAAGCCATTATCAAGGCCAGACAAAGCGCGTAATGTCCAAGTTCAATAATCATGGCGCGTCAGGCGTTTCTTGCATGGCCTTTACGCCTTCTGCGTGGCTGTCTTTTAAAGCCTTGGCCACTTCGGGCGGCATGTAATTTTCATCGTGTTTGGCAAGCAGGCTGTCCGCCTTGAACATGCCATTCGGCAACAGGCTACCAGTGGCGACGACCCCCTGCCCTTCGCGGAACAGGTCTGGTAAAATACCGGTATAGATCACATCGATCTGTTCAACATTATCTGTCACGGTAAATAGCACCTGTAGATCATCGCTGTTTTTCTGCACGCTATCTGCCAGCACCAAACCGCCCAAACGAAAGCCTTGTCCCGCACCAATGCGCGGGTCCTGCTTTTGTTGAAAGGCCACCACTTCGCGCGGGCTGTAGAAATAAGACAGATTATCCCGCAGCGCATAAAGCGACAGCCCCACCGCACCCGCAAGACATGCCAGCACAAATAAAATAAAATAAAACCGCTGACGTTTTTTCATTTCGCAGCACCGTCTTTGTCATCCGCCACATCTTTTGCAGCGCGCGCCATGCGCGATGCTGCCCAGAGACTTTCGATCACCACCGCCAGCAAAATGACGGTTGCCGCCAGATAGGCCAGCGTAATGTATTGAATATGATCTGCGCCCGACATTACACATGCTCCGGCAATTGTTGCTGGCGTACGGCCAGACGGCGACGGATGATCTCGGTTTTTAACCGCAGGCAAACAAGCGCGATAAACAATGCCTTGAACGCAAGCGCCATGATGATGAGCGGCCAAAGCATGGCAGGGTCAATGGCTGGCATACCAATGCGCGTCACACTTGCAGGTTGGTGCAGCGTCTGCCACCAATCGACCGAAAATTTGATGATGGGAATATTGATCACACCCACCAGTAATAAAACCGCACCTGCGTTAATGCCCCGCTGCGGATCATCAAAAGCGCTGACAAGTGCCATATACCCCAGATACAAAAAGAACAGCACCAGCACCGATGTCATGCGTGCATCCCACGCCCACCACGTACCCCACATCGGCTGGCCCCACAAAGCGCCTGTGACCAGACAGATGAGCGTGAAAGCAGCGCCAATCAAGGCCGCTGCCCGCGCATAAAGTTCTGCAACCACATGCTTCCAGACAAGACCGACAAAGGCAGAGACGGCCATGGAGGTGTAAATGAACAAGGCCATCCAAGCCGCTGGCACGTGAATGTACATGATGCGCACGGTCTCGCCTTGTTGATAGTCAGGCGGGGAGCCGAAAAAGGCGAGCCAAAGCCCCAGCGCCAGCAAAGCCACACAGAGCACAGATGCCACGGGCATGACCCAGCGGATCAGAGACAAAAAACGTGTCGGATTTGCAAAGCGGCGGATCAAGAGGACCTCATATTCATCGTCAAACAAGCGGCTGCCGCCATCGGCGCCAAAGGCAATGCGACCAGTAACAAGGCCGCCTGCAACAGAACATAGGCCCCGCAAGGCAATCCCGCAAGGCTTGCGCCAATCGCCATCAACCCCAAAAGCAACATGGGCAGAAAAAGCGGCAGGATCAATAAAACCAGCAAAATACCGGGCCTGCGGCTACCCAGCGTCAGGGCCGCGCCGAATCCGCCCAGTAAACTGAGATAAAGCGTACCTAGCAACAACGACAGCAGCAAAACCCCCATAGAAGCCGCAGGGATAAACAACATAAACCCCATCAACAAGGCCGCAGGCAGCAACAAAGCACCCGATACCAGCCAATGTGACAGCATTTTCGCGACCGCCACTTGATAGGGCGCGACGGGGGAGAGTAAAATCATATCCAGCGTACCGTCTTCATAATCGCGGTGATACACCGCTTCCAGCGCAAGCAGTGCGGCGAGGAGTGCGGACGTCCAAATCACACCAGGTGCTGCTTTGGCGATCAACACAGCATCACCACCAAGTGCCAGCGCGAAAAAGCTGGCAACCATGATGAAAAAGAACACGGTCATCAAGGCTTCTGACCCACGGCGGAGCATGAGCCGTGCGGTGCGGCGCAATTGTGGCACAATCACATGCATCATGCGCCACCGCCTTCTGCGCCTATATCAACAACGCTGACGTTTTCAAGCGCTGGTGCCTGATGGGCCGCCAGCAAGGCAACGCCGCCTTGCGCCAAATGGCTTTGCAAAGCTGTAATCAGAAGATCAGACGATTTTGCATCCAGCGCATTGAACGGTTCATCCAGCAGCCAAAGCGGGCTTTGTTTGAGCAAAACGCGCGCCAGTGACAAACGCCGCTTTTGTCCGGCAGAATAATAGCGCACGGGCACACCCGCCAAAGATTGCAGCCCCATGGCCTGCAACGCGGCATCTACCGCGGCCACCGGATTTTGTATTTTCCAGAGCCCCGCCCAAAACCCGAGGTTTTCGGCACCTGTTTCCAGAAGTTTAAGATCGCGATCATCGGCTGGGAGGAATGCATAGCACTTGGCATAATCTATCCGGTCACATAAAGCGGGGTTTTTGTTTCCGAAAGAGACGCTACCTTCCATAACAGGCAGCACACCCGCCACCATACGTAAAAGGCTCGACTTGCCCGTGCCATTATCACCCGTTAAACGCGTGGCCTGACCCGCCGCAAGCGTCAAAGAAAAATTGTGGAAAAGCACACGCCCACCGCGCGCACCTGTCAGGTGCGCCAGCGTCAAACTATCCGAAAAAAGCCGTTTTGTGGCGGGCATGTTTGGCCTATGATAAGGACGGGAGTTGAGTTTGCGTTTCAGCCCCGACTATAAACGATTGCGGCCCCGGCTGCAAAAGATGTCGGGCTTAAGGATTTTTAAGCAAATCCGCGCTATAGTCCGGGTCAGGACCCGTTTCAAGCGACTATAGATTCTATGGCACGCAAAGCCATCGGTTCCCCTTTAGATCAGAGACCTTCATCAAGGAGTTTCAATACGTGACCACCACCGGACAAGACACCCTCAAAACCCGCAAAACCCTTACCGTCGATGGCAAGGAGTATGACTACTTCTCATTCGCCGAAGCCAGCAAGACACTGGGGGATATTTCGCGCCTGCCGTTTTCCCTGAAAGTACTGTTGGAAAACCTGCTGCGTTTTGAAGATGGCCAGAGCGTATCGGTGGATGATGTCAAGGCCGTGGGCGAATGGCTGAAAGAAAAGAAAAGCACACGTGAAATTGCCTATCGCCCTGCCCGCGTGCTGATGCAGGATTTTACTGGCGTCCCCGCTGTGGTCGATCTGGCCGCGATGCGCGATGCCATGGTATCGCTGGGCGGTGACCCGCAAAAAATTAATCCGCTCGCCAACGTAGATTTGGTCATTGACCATTCCGTGATGGTGGATGATTTTGGCAACTCGACATCTTTCACCAATAACGTGAAGCGCGAGTTTGAACGCAATTTGGAGCGCTATGTATTCCTGCGCTGGGGTTCAAAAGCATTTAACCGCTTCCGCGTTGTGCCACCCGGCACAGGCATTTGCCATCAGGTCAATCTTGAATACCTGTCACAAACCATCTGGACCGAAGACGACGACAGCAACGAAGGCCGCATGGTGGCTTATCCCGACACACTCGTCGGCACAGACAGCCATACAACCATGGTCAACGGCTTGGCCGTTCTTGGTTGGGGTGTGGGTGGTATTGAAGCGGAAGCAGCCATGTTGGGCCAGCCCGTATCTATGCTGATCCCTGAAGTTGTCGGCTTTAAGCTGAAAGGCAAATTGAAAGAAGGCACCACGGCGACGGATCTTGTTTTGACCGTGACACAAATGCTGCGCAGCAAAGGTGTTGTGAACAAATTCGTCGAATTCTATGGCGATGGCCTGAACAACTTGTCACTGGCTGACCGCGCGACCATTGCCAACATGGCACCGGAATACGGCGCGACCTGTGGTTTCTTCCCGATCGATAAAGAAACGCTGCGCTATCTGAGCTTTACGGGCCGCGATGCCCACCGTGTGAAACTGGTGGAGGCCTATGCCAAAGAACAAGGCATGTGGCGTGACGATACAACACCCGACCCGTCCTTCACCGATACGATGGAGCTGGAGCTGGATACGGTAGAACCTTCCTTGGCAGGCCCCAAGCGCCCGCAAGACCGCGTGCCTTTGTCGACTGCCGCCAATAACTTTGCCAAATATCTGGCCAGCGAATTGGGCGCGGAGCCGAAAAACGGCGAAGCGAAAATGCTTAGCGAAGGTGGCGCAATGCCAGCTGCTGAAACCAAAAAAGAACAGATGGATGCAGGCATTGCCGTGAAAGGTGCCGATTGGCGCATGAAACACGGCCATGTCGCGATCGCGGCCATTACCAGCTGCACGAATACATCGAACCCGTCTGTTATGCTGGGTGCTGGTCTTCTGGCCCGCAAGGCCCGCGAAAAAGGCCTGACGGTAAAGCCTTGGGTGAAAACATCTCTCGCCCCCGGCTCGCAAGTTGTGACGGATTATCTGGAGAAAGCAGGCGTGCAGGAAGACCTGAACGCGCTGGGCTTTAATCTGGTCGGTTATGGCTGCACAACCTGTATCGGCAATTCGGGCCCGCTGCCCGAAGCGATTGAAGCGGCCATTAAAGAAGGTGATTTGACCGTGGCGGGCGTATTGTCCGGCAACCGCAACTTCGAAGGCCGGATCCACCCGTTTGTGAAAGCGAATTATCTGGCATCCCCGCCGCTGGTGGTGGCTTATGCGCTGGCTGGTTCCATGACGATTGATCTTCTGAACGAACCCTTGGGCACAGGCAGTGACGGCAAACCTGTGTATCTGAAAGACATCTGGCCAAGCCAGAAAGAAATCAGCGACACACTGGAAAAAGCCCTGACCAAAGAAATGTTTGAAACCCGCTATGCCAACGTATTTGAAGGCCCTGCCGAATGGCAGAGCGTGAAAACCGAAGGCGGCATGACATACAACTGGGATAACACATCGACCTATGTGCAAAACCCGCCGTATTTCACCAAAATTTCTAAAACCATGGATGCTGTTGAAGATATCAAAGGTGCTTATCTGCTGGGCTTGTTTGGCGATAGCATCACGACAGACCATATCTCCCCCGCAGGCTCTATTAAAAAAGACAGCCCCGCCGGTGCTTATCTGGTGGATCATAAAATCACCGCCGCCGATTTCAATTCCTACGGCGCGCGCCGTGGTAACCACGAAATCATGATGCGCGGCACCTTTGCCAACATCCGTATTAAAAACGAAATGGTACCGGGCACCGAAGGCGGCGTAACCAAATACATCCCGACCGGTGAAACAATGCCGATCTACGATGCCGCGATGAAATACGTAGCCGCAAAAACACCGCTGGTGATTGTGGCTGGTAAAGAATACGGCACAGGGTCATCCCGTGACTGGGCCGCCAAGGGTACAAACCTTTTGGGTGTCCGCGCTGTGATTGCCGAAAGTTTCGAGCGCATTCACCGTTCCAACTTGGTCGGCATGGGTGTCTTGCCCTTGCAGTTCAAGGAAGGCACGACACGCGCCAGCCTGAAGCTGACCGGTGACGAGAAATTCGACATCGCCGGTATTGCACAAGGCTTGAAGCCACGCATGGACATCAATGTGACGATCACACGCAAGGACGGCACGACTGAAAACGTCGTCGTCTTGTGCCGGATCGATACGCTGGATGAAATCGAATACTACCAAAACGGCGGTATCTTACACTACGTTCTGCGCAGCATCGCGAAAACTGCCGCCTAAGTACGTAGAGCCGCATGCCTGATTTTGACGCCTGAAAGGAAAACGGATGAAAAATACTTTTGTATACACAGCGATCGCTGCCATGCTTTGCCTGACACCTTTCATGGCGCAGGCACAAGAACCACCGATGGACAGCCTCGTTCCCGAACAATCAGCGCCGCCCGTTAAGCCCCCGCCGCCCAAACCGGCCTGGATGGAATATAAAAACCCCTATGTCGGGGAACAAAACGACCTGTCTAACCCAAACCGCTCTACCGAAGAAATTATGTCGTGGACACGCGACATGACCACAAACGCCCTGACATTTACGCCGGAAGATTTGAACGAGAAAATCGCAAGTCTGAAAACCAGCTTTAGCAAGCCAGGCTGGGTTGATTACGAAGTCTATATGAAAGATTCTCGCTTTCTTGAGATGGTCGGGCAAAAGCGTTACAACGCGTCTACCATCGTCGATGGCGATATGGTCATGAAAGCAAGCGGCGCGATGGCCGGTGCCTATCGCTGGGTTGTTGAAGTTCCACTTTTGGTTACCTTCCACGAAGTGAACCGTGCAGGCGTTTCCATGCCCGTCACCAGCGGTAACTTCCGTTTGAAAATTCAAATTGGCCGCGTCGGCAAGGAAGAAGGCAAAGACGGGATGAAAATTGATAGCTGGCAGATGATCACCACCGCCCGCCGTACCCGTTAATAGATTTAGATATTTATTTTAAAAAACGGCGGGCATCAAAACCCGCCGTTTTTTTAATCC
>JBGTNC010000301.1:0-3486 GCA_041743265.1 Alphaproteobacteria bacterium
GGTGATACTGCAACCGCGATTGAAAACAAACCAACCAACTCCGCCACCCCCTTCATCGCGATCTTCGATGAGGTTGGTTACTATACCTCGCAAGGTATGGCGGTGATGGCCGCTCAGGCCCGTTCGCTTGGCTTCTCGCTCGTCTTCGCTGGTCAGGATTTGCCCGCGCTGGAAAAACGCGTGAAGGAAGAAGCGCGTTCTATTACAGCGAACTGTAACATTAAATTGTTCGGTAAGCTGGAGGATCCGACCCAGACGAAGGACTTCTTCGAAAAAACCGTGGGTCAGGCGATCGTGACGGAAGTGTCCGGCTTCCAGCGTGGCGGCCCGCAAGGTGGCGGCGGCAAGAGTTATATGGACTCCGCGAATGCCAGTGTGCAGGTGCGCGCCCGTGCCAGTTATGATGGCTTGAAAGGCTTTACCGAGGGCCGTGCCATTTGTGCCTTTGGTAAGTTTGTAAACGAAATTCAGGTATATAACTCCGACATTGGTCACGCCAAAGCAATGCGTGTCCATCGCTTCTTGCCAATCCCGCCGCCAGCGGAAGAGGCTTTGGAGAACTTGCGTCTGGTCGATGGTATCTTGCGCCGCTTGCGTAACCCGCAGTGGAACGCCGAAGCGGAAGCGACCATCCCAAGTGCTGATATTGAATCGCTGGCACGCGGTTTCGCGCAGGGCCGCAAAGCAGATGCCGCATTGGTCGAATGCGGTATCATGTCTGTGGCGGCTGTTGCCGAAGCACATGAAACCATTAAACCGTCCGATGTATTGCCCGCTGCCTTGAGCGATGAAGAAGAAGCCGCAGGCGATGCACAGCTGGCACCGGCCCGCGCGCTGGACCCTGTGGCTGAAAGTGCTGCTGCGGCGGCCGTGGCCAAAGTCGGTGGCGGCCCGCTGAACTGGGCGGAAGTTATTGGTGGCGAAGCGGAGGCACCTTCTACGCCGCTCCGCCGTGACCCGCCTGTGGTTGAATCCAAAAAAGCTGTATCTTGGGCCGATGTATTGGGCCCCGAAGCGGGTGCCGCTGCAGAAGCCGCAACACCCGCTGCGACCGCAGCAACAGCGCCTGCCGCAGCTCCTGCTGCAGCCAAGGCCGCCGCTGGTGCCGCACTGGATGCCCCGCTCAGTTGGATGGATGTGATCGGCGCCGCACCTGCTGCGGGCGATACGCTGGCACCGCAAACGGCTGCGCCTGTAACACCAACGCCTGTAACACCAAAAGCAGAGCCTGTTGCGCCGCCGCCAGCACCAGTAACGCCGCCAGCGGATCCAGTAACACCACTGACACCGCCTGAATCCTTGCCGTCGTTTATGACGCCAGCAGAGCCGCTTGTATCCCCTGTGGCAGCGCCTGTGGAAGAACCCGCGACACCGCCAGCAGCGCCGCCGCCTGCGCCTGTGCCGCCCGCGAAAGAAGCAGCAGCACCGAAGACGGAAACAACACCGAAGCCAATACCAGAGACGCCAGAAACCCCTGCACGTATTCCCATGTCATGGGCAGATGTGATCGGTGCGGCCGAAGGCCTGACGGATGATGACAAAGGAGAAGTCTAACCATGGGTTTTTTACGTGGTCTCAGTAAATTTTTGATGATCTTTCCGGTCGGTACTTTTTTGTATGACCTGACGTATCAGTGGTTTGTCAAAAACCGCTTTATGATCCGTTCTCTCAAAGAATGGTGGCAGGAATTTTCCCCCGACACCTTCGCGGCGGGCCGCGAGACGATGAAGGGCATTTTTGCCAATTGGGATAAAATGGCCGACTGGCATGCGCCACTGATTTTGTTGATCCCGCCTGCTGTTTTGTACCTGTTGTACCGGATTGTTTTCGCAATCCGTGGCGGGCAGGGCGGCGATGGCTTCAAATACAAGTCGCGCGACTAATATATCTTTGATTTTAAAGCGAAAAAACGCCTTTACTTTTCCGTAAAGTGTATATACCCTTTTGCTATTGTTATCCCAGTGCTAAAGGGGCCCTTCATTGCGCGAGACATTTAACCAAGACAGCAAGAAGCCGGTATCCAAACGCCGCCGCAAAAATCAGGAACAGACCCGTGATGCGGCGCTTTATAACGCATTGTGTCTGGGACAATCCGACAAAATACCCATGTTGCTGAAAACGGGCGGCCGTCCAGATCGTATTCTGGCCAGTATCACCAAAGATGATAAAGGCAGGCGTTATAAAACCACGGCGCTGCATATGGCCGTGATGCGCGATGATGACCGCGCGCTCCGTGCCTTTGTGCGCAGTGATGCAAATATCGATGTATTGGATTTAAAAGGCCAGACGCCGCTGCATATGGCTTGCGCAGCAGGGAATTTATTACTGGTGGCCATTTTGCTGGATGCGGGTGCCGACAGGACCATTAAAAACAAACTGGGCCATACCCCGCAAGAAGCCGCGTCCAAGGAAATGGCGCAGCGTGCGGGCGGTGCCAGCCTTGAAGAAGGCATCGTTGATTTGTTTAAACAGGCCGATATCCGCGATATGCAGGGGATGATGTCAACATCCAAGCATGTACCCGTGATGACGCCGGTGCAGTTTAAACCCGGTACACAAAAACCGCCGCCGCCACCACCGCCGGCGCTTTAAAAGATATCAGATCATGAAAAAAACATTTCAGGCCGCCAAGGCCCGCACCCGTAATGCAAATATAGACCAGCTAGAAGCGATTGACCCTGCCAAGGCACTCCATGCCTATGCGGAAGCAGGTGACCTTGAAAACGCGCGCCGCTTGTTGCAAACGGGGCTGGATCCGGATGAAATCATTCATATTCACACCAGCATCGAAACGATGAAAGACAGCGCGCTCTACGCCGCCGCAGGGGCAGGCCATGTGGCTGTTGCCAAAGAACTGATCGCGGGTGGCGCAACGGTCGATATCGTCTTGGATGATGCCTATACACCGCTGTTGCACGCCGCCATGAATGGTCAGGCAGATATGGTGCAGCTGTTGTTGAACAATAATGCCGATGTGAACCGCCGCGAAACACTGGATGGGCAAACCGCCCTGCACTGGGCGTCGCGCACGGGCAGGCCTGAAATCGTCAAGCTGTTGTTAAAAGCAGGCGCTGACCCCACGGTACAAAATAAACGTGGTGAAATCGCAGAAGAAGTGATTTGCAAACAATTCAGCGGATCACATCCGGAGCAGAGTGAATTATACGATGCGATACAGGGCGCTTTTTATCTGGCCCGCGCCGCCAAAAAACAGGCGGCAGAGCTGGAAGCGGAACGCCGCGCCCAGCACGCGCGTGATATTGCCGATATGCCTGTCTTGAAAAACGATATCAAGGTCAGCAAGCCTGTCACGTTCAAACGCCGCGGGCCGTAAAACTTATATATCGGAAATATGCGCTTCTTGGTGTTTGCGGCTCAGTTCCACCACGGCTTCATCGATCAAAACCAGATCTTCATCGCGTGACAGGCGATGGTCTCCGTCTTCGATGATGGTGGCCTTGGCATCGGGGCAGATCAGCTGGCGCA
>JBGTNC010000302.1:0-14053 GCA_041743265.1 Alphaproteobacteria bacterium
GGCGGCGAGCTTATGAATGCCTTTAAACAGGCCTTGCTGTCCCGGGCTATAACCGAGCGACAGAAAAGCATCAACACCCACCAGATCCGGCGTCACCTGCACGGCGGGATGCTCCAGCAATGCTTTAATTTCAGATGCGAAAACAAATGATCCGGCACGGGTGGTCGTATAATAAAGCGGTTCTTCTCCCATGCGGTCACGCGCCAGAAAAACCAGATCTTTCATCGTATCGTGTACCGCCACGATGAATTTTCCGCGCAAATGACTGCAAAGATTGACACCATAGGCTTCGTATAGAAGCAGAAGCAATTCGCCCATGCTGTCATTTCTGAAAGACATACCTTTTTGCGAAAGTTCGTCGCGCAACACGCCGTAATTACTGATACGGCCTGCAAAAACAATCGCGACAGTTTCATCCGGACTATACGCAGGCAGGCCAGAAGTGGCTGCCGCCGTATCGCGTACCCCCATAAACACCGGATTGGCAAGGTAGAATACCTCTCCATCACGGCCACGATGTGCCAATTTGCGCACCATTGCCTGAATCACCTCAGGCGTTTGCGCTGTTCCGAAATAGCCGGCAATCCCCGCCATAGTCTTGTATCCCCCTGATAGCTTCCTTGCGTATCCGATGACTGCTCTGTCAGCTACCGACCTCACGTAAACGATCGCCTTCTTGCCCCGTATGCACGGGCGGAGGCGTTATTCTCACGACTGTAATCTGATTCCTCTGCTTTTTCAAAACATCAAAGCGGAAACCGTAAAATGTGAAGGATTGCCCCACACTGGGAATACGCTGCGCTTCAAAAAGAATCAGCCCCGCGATTGTTGCATAATCCTCATCAGGTAACATATCCCACGACAAATCACGCTTCAGCTCGCGAATGGTCACCTTACCATCCACCACATAACTGCCATCCGCCTGCGGGCGCACGCCCTCGACGGCAATATCGTGTTCGTCATCAATCTGGCCGACAATTTCTTCCAAAATATCTTCCAGCGTCACAACGCCGATCAATGAACCGTATTCATCCACCATGATGGCGAAATGTTCGCGACGGCGGCGGAATTCCTGCAGCTGGTCAAACAATGTCGCCGATTCCGGAATAAACCAAGGCTCCATCATCGCACGTGATAAATCCAGCTTGCTCACATCCCCGCCGCACAAACGTAATTCTTGCAAGAGCAGTTTTGTATGCACAACGCCGATAATGTTATCTGGGCTTTCACGCCACACGGGCAAGCGCGTAAAAGAACTGTGCATCACATCATCGACAATTTTTTCTAGCGGCTGATCGGCATTAATCATGCGTACATTCTTACGGTGCACCATGATTTTTTCGACATTCACATCGGCCAGATCCAGAATGGAACGCAACATAGCCCGCTTTTCTTGTCCCTCTCCGCTTTCATCTCCGTCATCCTCTTCCAACAGATCAATGGCGCCGCGCAGCTCTTCTTCCTGTGCCGCGAATGTATGCACGTTATGCTTCACGCCGAACAAGCGGAAAACAGCATTCACCAGCCGTGAAATTTCCCGCGTAAACGGAGAGAAAATCGCAACGATGAAAGCCACAAGTGGCGCCACCATCAATGCCACGCGATCCGTATGCAACAAAGCATAGGTTTTTGGCATGACTTCGGCAAAAATCAAAACCAATATCGTCACGCCCAGCGTTGCATAGGCGATACCGGCTTCCCCGAACAGCTTGATCAGAACTGAAGTAGCGAGCGCCGAGGCAAAAATATTCACAAGGTTATTGCCCAGTAACAGTCCACCAATCAGGCTCTCTTTATTCTCGCGCAGTCGGTTGACAAGTTTTGCCCGTGGGTTGCCATCGTTTTCTAGTTTATGCATACGTGCGCGTGACGCCGCCGTCAAAGCCGTCTCGGAGCCTGAAAAGAATCCGGAACAGACCAGCAGCACAAAAAACAATATCAGCTCTGTTAAAAAGTCGCCCACATCACCCGTCATGTATTGCACTCCGTCATAGATTTCAGGAAGGAAAGGACAGCGGCTTCATCCACATCAGGTTGAACAAAAGCTCTGCCGATCCCCTTCATTAGAATAAGCGTCATTTTACCGCCTACTGATTTTTTATCGCTGCGCATAGCCGCCAAAATATCGTCGGCACCTGCCACAAAAGGTGGCGCTGTCATCATCCCCACGGCTGTCAAATGTGCCTTAATGCGGGCAACATCGGCGTCAGGGCATAAACCCTGCCGCGCGGAAAAAGCTGCAGCCCAATAAAGCCCGATACTGACAGCTTCGCCATGCAGCAAACGCCCGTCAAACCCGCCAAGTTTTTCCAAGGCGTGGGCAAAGGTATGGCCCAGATTCAAAAGTGCACGAATGTCTTTTTGCTCGCGTTCGTCATCCGCCACAATTTCAGCCTTCGCTGTGCAGCTAATGGCAATGGCTTCTGCCTGTGCAGATGCATCGCCTGCCAACAAGGCTGTAACATTTTCATCCAGCCATTCAAAGAAAGACGGGCGGTTGATCAATGCGTATTTAACAACCTCGGCATAGCCTGCACGCATTTCACGCGGCGGCAAAGATTGCAGCACCTGCGTATCAATCAAAACACTGCGCGGTTGATAAAACGCACCCACTAGATTTTTTCCCCGTGCAGTATTAATGGCGGTTTTACCACCCACCGCACTATCCACCTGCGCCAGCAACGTTGTCGGCACCTGCACAAACGGGATGCCGCGCATCAGGATAGATGCGGCAAAACCCGTAATATCGCCAACCACACCGCCGCCCAAGGCAATCAGTGCCGCATGGCGATCCAACCCGCGCTCCAACGCTTGGTCGATAATATACTGTAGATGGTGAAAATCTTTTGTGGCTTCCCCCGGCGGCAAAATAATCGGGGCTGTCAGGGAACACCCTGCGGTTTCCATACTTTTTGTCAGTTTGAGTATATGTGGCAGCGCCGCCACGTGACCGTCTGTCACAATGCAGTACTTTTTTGCACGCAGCGCATTTGAAATAATGCTGCCTGCCGAGGCCAATACATCCACACCTATTATAATGTCATAGGCGCGGTCGCTGCCGGGCATAACGCTTACCGTTTTATGACTCATCTTCTTTTTCTCCGCGCATCGCTAGGCACATTATATTTTACCAAGATCCACAAGCTCCTTGCGGATGCGCCGCGCCATGGTCTGCGGCGTTTGTTTATCTGTCACCAGTACAATATCCGCTTCGGCGTAGATGGGATAGCGCGCATCCATCAAAGCCTGCAACTTCGCTTCGCGATCAACACCTTGCAACAACGGGCGATGCTGGGTGCGCTTTGTGCGGCTGACGAGTGTCTCCAGATCCGCCTTCAACCAGACAGAAATAGATTTTTCTTTCACTGCGGCACGAATATCGGGCTGCACAAAGGCACCACCGCCAGAGGCCAATACAATAGGCTTGCCAGACAAAAGCCGCGTCATGACGCGTTTTTCGCCCTTTCTGAACTCTTGTTCGCCATAAGTGGCAAAGATTTCGGGAATGGGCATGCCTGCGGCCTTTTCGATTTCACGATCCGCATCGACAAAAGGCATATCCAGTAATTTGGCCAGCTCTGCACCGACGCGGCTTTTGCCCGCCCCCATCAGCCCGACCAATACGATTATCGGCATGTTTATTGCCATTTTTCTTTGTTATTCCAGTAGCTTACTCTCTCACCTTCTGGGCCCGAAAGCAAGTGGAAGCAAAATAATTTTCGTTATGAAAAAATAGTTGACTTATGTATAGCAGCCATGTAAATATGCATTTGCTTTATGGTATATGCCATGTTTTGCCCGTAATATCACATAAACCGTGGTTTTATTGACAAAACTGGGATGCCGGAGCGGCAGACAACCAAATATGTTGAAATCACATGATCGATTGATGCATATTCGCAAAGCATGAGCAATGCACTGCTGAAGAAAAGGAGTCACAGCAATGATATCGAAACTGATGACATCTCTTGTTTTTCTCGCGTTCATCTTTGCAATCGGTAGTTTTGCCGTTTTGGCAGTCTGGGACGTACCTGTCCCCCAGATGCCTGTAGAGAAGACGCTTGATAGCAGCCCGTTCCTATCACGGAACATCTGATTATCCTTTGTTTTCTGTACCTACAGGACTCCGAGACTGGCATGTCGCCTGCACGAATCATTTCGGAAAAGAAAGATTCGGACAGGATACGGGACGTACCATGACCGTTAAGACGCTCATATAATACCACTTTTGAGCATTAGGCGATCAGCGTTAAGCCGCAGATGGAATACTAAAGAAAAACGTGAAAATTCCATAAGTTACGGTCAAATACTTGAGTTATGACCTTAAGTTTCAGGAATACTAAAAATAAATTTTCACATATTCCCTCTTGCTTTTCCCTTGTGGATGCGGCTTTATGTCTTAAAGTTCACTTGTTACGGAGGCGTGCAACCCAAATAAGCCAATATCTTCAATGGCAATTGAGTTGTGCTCAGAAACTTTACAAAGGAGAAATACACAATGGCTCGTCCAGGTCGTCCAAGAATGCCCAAAGCACCCCTTCCCGGGAGTGTAGAGGCATTTCTCGATATGCTCATCGCTGAACGCGGTGCTGCTCTTAATACACGTCATGCTTATGAACGTGATCTCGCGGATGTTTGTTCCTTTCTGAAAAAACAGACCCAGGAAATTGATACCGCGACCACGATTGACCTCAAATCCTATCTCACCGAACTTGGCGATCGCGAGAACGCCAAGAGCAAAGGTGGCGGTAAAACTGCCGTGCGCACAATTGCACGCCGTATTTCTGCCCTGCGCCAATTTTTCGGTTTCCTGGTTTCCGAAGGCAAACGCTCGGATGATCCGACGTCCACCATCGAAAGCCCGAAACAAACACGTACACTTCCCAAGATCCTGAGCGAAGATGAGGTTACAGTCCTTATCACAACCGCACAGAAACAAGGCGGCCCGGAAAGTACCCGTCTTGTCGCTCTGCTCGAGATTCTCTATGCAACAGGCCTGCGCGTTTCCGAACTCGTTGGTTTGCCACTCACCTCCATTGGTCCCGAAAGCCGTTATTTGACGGTTGAAGGCAAAGGTGGCCGTGAGCGCATGGCACCACTCTCTGAGCCGGCACAAAAAGCGATGAAGGCTTACATGGACGTTCGCGCGAAGTTCCTGATGCCTGATCGCGCTGAGTCACAAAGCAAATGGCTGTTCCCCTCCCGTACTTCGGAGTCTGGCCACCTGACCCGTCAGCGTTTTGCGCAATTACTGAAAGAGCTGTCCCGCAATGCCGGTATTGATCCGGAACGCGTAAGCCCTCACGTACTGCGTCACGCTTTCGCAACCCACCTGCTCAAACACGGTGCGGACCTGCGTTCGGTTCAGAAAATGCTTGGTCATGCTGACATCGCGACAACCCAAATCTATACACAGGTTGTTGGCGAGCAGATGAAAGAAGCAGCTGAAAAGCACCCGCTTGCTCAAAAAGTGAACGGCTAATAATAAAATTACGTACCGCTGCCTGTTCCGGGGCATGTATGTAAACCGATCTGAGAAAGGACGCTTTTATTGCAAAAGCGTCCTTTTTCTATATATACTCACGGCTCTTGATCACCCAAAGAGGATGCTATGGTCTACCATCTGGAATTTGAAAAACCCATCGTCGAGCTTGAAGCGAAAATCGCCGAGCTCAAGAACATGGATAACAACATCGATCTGCAAGACGAGATTACGCGTATTCAGGAGAAATCCGAGCGTATTCTGATCCAGACCTATTCCAAACTAGCGCCAGAACAAAAAGTGCAAGTGGCACGTCATCCCAACCGTCCACACTTTTTGGATTACACCCGCCGCCTGATCGAAGATTTCACACCGCTGGCCGGTGACCGTTACTTCGGTGAAGACGCTGCACTGCTGGGTGGCCTTGGCCGTTTCCGTGGCCAGTCTTGCGTCGTGATGGGACAAGAGAAAGGCTTTGATACACAAAGCCGCATTCACCACAATTTTGGTATGACCAAACCTGAAGGCTACCGCAAAGCACAGCGCCTGATGGCCTTGGCTAACCAATTCAAACTTCCCATTATTACGCTGGTTGATACCGCAGGCGCCTTCCCCGGCATTGAAGCCGAAGAACGCGGTCAATCCGAAGCGATTGCGAAATCCATTGAGTCCTGCCTACGTGCGCAAGTGCCGATTGTCTCTACCATTATTGGTGAAGGTGGCTCTGGCGGCGCGATTGCAATTGCTACGGCAGACCGTGTGCAAATGCTGGAACATTCCATCTACAGTGTCATTTCGCCAGAAGGCTGCGCCTCCATTCTCTGGCGCTCCGCCGAATTTGCGAAAGATGCCGCCCGCGCGCTTAAACTAACCGCACAGGATCTGAAGCAGCTTGCCATTATCGATACCATTATCGAAGAACCCATGGGCGGCGCGCACCGCGAGCCAGAACGCACGATTGATGTCGTCGGTGATTACATCGAAAAAGCGCTGAATGAACTCGGCGCGCTCGATGGTGCCACGCTTAAAAATCGCCGCCACCAGAAATTCCTGGAAATGGGCCATACGCTCTAAACATGACGCGCTAGAACTTTCTGGCTGTTATCTGGCTTTACCTGTCTTGTGCATCTTATCGAGCACGATACGCACAGGTGCGCCCAGACGATATACCGCAGGTTGGGCATGTATCGCCCAATCCAAAACCGTCGCGGTCATCGGCGCCAAGGCACGCGCCTCGGACAGATAGCGTTTATAGCCACCCTCCGTATACGGATTCGGCATGAAATGCGGAATAACCAACACGCCCGCCACAAAAACCCCCGTCAGCGCAAACTGCGCCACAGGCCGCAGCGCTACGGGCATCATTTTACGGCGCATGACCCGTATCAGGAATTTACGCACCAAAACCACCCACCAGCGGAACATGGTCAAAATAACAACTGTCAGCGAAATGATGAGAGAAATGGCAGGAATATACACTGCACGGGCGTAATCTTTACCCTTTTCAGCCAATTTTTCGCCATTGGCGTATAATTTCTGCTCGCCTTCAATATCGCCCAGAATTTTATCCAGCATCTTGCGGTATTGCGGCAAAATAACCGTCTGGAAGAATTTCTCTGGCGACATCAACAAGGCAGACAGCGGCGGCAATGGCGGCGTGCCCGTCGCTTCCAGAAACTTTTCAACAGATAATCCGGGCGGTAGTTTTTCACCAAACTGTTTTTGCCACTTCCGGCGTATTTCCTGCATCATCAAATTTTCAACGGCATTTTGAAAAGAATTGCGATCATACGTCCAATTCGCCGGCAACATGAACGTCGGCGCATTTAATTTTTCATGCACATGCGCTTCAATACGGTTACGCAATATCAATTGCGTCGGAAAGGCCGCCACAAACGCTTCCTTCGTTTTTAAATCTGGCGAATACCCACCCGATGCATTCACAAACTCGCGCTCCGCCTCCGACTTTGCGCGCGCCAGCATGGGATCATCGTTAAAATCCACAGCCGGACACTTCACACGGCGGCACTTGTCCGCCAGCCAACGTTTATAAGGCAGCAAGCGCGAGGCCAATTCCATCGCAGATGCGCTTAATGACTGCCGATACTGACGCACCCCAGCCTGATATTGCCGCCAGCCGATATCAAGCTCCCGATCAATTTCTTTCGCCACTTTTTCTGACTCTACGGCCAGCGCATCTTTTGACATCGCGGTTGCGTACATATCAGATGCCGCACGATAGGGTTCATATACTTTCTTTAAAAACTCTTGTTCAAACTTGTCCCGCTCTGCCTGAACTTTGCCTTTATACTCTTCATACATCTTTTTGGGCGGAAACCAGATACCGCGTGCCGCCACACTACGTACCATTTTTTCACGGTTTTCGTTCATATCCTGCCGGATGCCATCGGGGCTCAACATCCAGATACTGCCCAAAATAATACGGGCAGATTTGACGCTATCCTGTTCTTTCTCCGCATCACACAGCTCAAGATCGGTCAGGTTGATCGTGCAATCTTCCAGCACCGCACGCAGCATCAGCACATAGCGCGCATTCACCCGTTGTTCCCATGTGGTACGCTCAATCAGCGATTGCTCAATCAACAACTTCTGGCCTAGAAAAATAGCTGGCCATACCATCAAAAACAAACTGGCAATCGTGACAAAGGCATTCTTATGACTGCCCATCAACAAGCCATACCACAGCCCCAACATCGGCAGCATCGCCAGCAACATATCGCCCGGTTCCGCATGCACGGATAATAAAAATCCACTGGTTCTTTCCCCAAGAACACCCTGTAAAAGAATGAGCAGCATCGGCAGAAACGAGAGTACCGCGACCCCCATGAACACCGTGCGTAATCGACCCGTTACATGAAAACCCGTACGCGCGAAAAACCCCAGCACAAGCAAGAAACACCCGCAACCAGAAACAGACCGCCCGAATACTTGCAAACTTTCAATCTCTGCCGGATCAGACCGCACACTGCCAGCAACATCCAGCAAAGACATATTGAATTCAATTTCGGCGACCAAATACACAAGGCTCAGAATAAACAGCATAATATCCGGCCAGCCCGTTTTACGAGGTGGTGCAGGTTTTGTTTCTGCTGGCTTGGTTTTTCTGGTTTTGCGGCCCTTGGCGGAAACACTAGCGGCTGTTGTGCCTTCCATACCCGGCGGGCGCGGCCCTGCTGTTAACGGGGCGTCGGGGGCAATCGCAGCGGTGGGTTCGGGTGTTTCCTCCATGCTTTTATTTTAGCACGGGGATAAAAGCCTAATACAGGGGCTTTCCTCTTTTATGCGGTTATTTTATGCAATGCCTCGGTCACTGTATCGGCAACAGACGCAGGCATGCCATTTTTTAAATGACGTTGTACCCGCCCGACCTGCTGGCTTGTTTTAGCAACAGTCCGATAATACTCCATCAGAAAAACGCGCAAAGCGGCGGTAAAAGATGCCCCTTCCTCTTTCAAATCATGCACAGCGCCACATAGATCGTGGATGGAGCAACCTTCAATATCGGCAATCTCTTTCAGGGCATCCCACATCTCTGGTTCCAGCCGGATGCTCGTACGGCGCTCATGAATACGCACAATTTTACTGATAAGTGCACCTAGTGCAGGCATTTTTCTTATAGCTGGTTGCGCGCTGCCTTCTGGCTGTACGGAAAATGTATCTGACATGAAAGCCTCCCCCCTAAATAGATACCCTGTAATAATCAGCCTATTGGCGTGTGCCTAAAAAAATAAAGGCCAAGATATCGTCACCCTCATTACAACTATAAATTGAATTTATTAAAAAATATACAACATAAGAGTGTGTATTATTTCAATAAAACCTAGCCGCATACGTCGATATGCGCATGAATCAATCAAACTTTATTGAAATGAACCACGTACGAAAGAAGCCTATTATTAGGGCGTTTTTCAGATAAATCTGTCAACCCCCATGAACGTGGGGGTATGCAGGAGCCCAATTACCCCCACTTACCGCAAATCTCGGCCTACTGTAGGTCGAATACTTTAGAAATAAAATGACTGCTGATCGCTTGTTTTCAATGCACAGGAGGCCCATAATTTCAGTATGTGGAGCTTTAAAGGAAGGTCATTTCTGCACGGATTGAAAGATCACAGGGAAACATCCCCCGTGGTCCGCAAAGGGTGCGATGTGCCTGGATGCGAACATCTGGGCGACTACCGTGCCCCCAAATCGCGCTATGACCTCAGGGACTATTACTGGTTCTGCCTCGACCATGTCCGTGAATACAATAATAACTGGGATTTTTTTAAGGGGATGAGCCCCGGCGAAATTGAACAGCACATGAAAAAAGCCATTGTGGGTGACCGCCCCACATGGCGCATGACACAGGCAGGCTTTAACGAAGAGCGCGTGAAACAAGACATTTATGACCATTTCATGCAAGGTGGCAGTGCTTTTGGCGATTTTGCAGCTGAAGGTGAAACAGACAGCCGCGCAAAAGAAGAAGCTCGTATCAACGTCGGTGCCCTGCCACATCCGACGGTGGAGGCACTATCTGTCCTTGATTTACAACCACCTGTGACATGGGATGAAGTTAAAACAAGGTATAAATCCCTTGCCAAAAGATACCATCCTGATACCAACAAAGAGACAGGCGCGGAAGAACAGCTTAAAAAAATCAACCTCGCCTATACAATTCTCAAGCTATCCTACCAATCCTACAGCCAACTGGATGAAAGATAAAAATATGACCGCCAGCGCGCATAAAAATATTCCCGATATCATGGTTTCCGTTCGTCAACTGTTTGCGATTGATTCCGATCTGCAAGTGCCTGCCTTTTCGCAGCGCACAGATAAAGTGCCCGATCTGGACGAAGCCTATATCTTCGATAAAAACACAACACTGTCCATTCTGGTGGGTTTTGCGCATAACAAACGCGTGATGATTCAAGGCTATCACGGCACAGGTAAGTCAACGCATATTGAACAAGTCGCAGCCCGCCTGAACTGGCCGTGCGTGCGCGTCAACCTTGACAGCCACGTCAGCCGCATTGATCTCATCGGCAAAGACGTCATCACGCTCAAAGATGGCAAACAGGTTACCGAGTTCAAAGAAGGCATTTTGCCGTGGGCATTGAAAAACGCTGTAGCGATTGTATTCGATGAATACGATGCTGGCCGACCAGATGTCATGTTCGTGATTCAGCGTATTTTGGAAGCCGAAGGCAAGCTGACATTGTTGGATCAGAATGAAGTCATCAAACCTCATCCATCCTTCCGTATTTTTGCCACAGCCAATACCATTGGCCTTGGCGATACCACGGGCCTTTATCATGGCACGCAACAAATCAACCAAGGTCAGATGGACCGTTGGAATATTGTCGCGGCCCTCAACTATCTGCCGCCTGAACAGGAAATTGACATCGTCTTGGCCCGCGTGCCGTTTTATAAAACGGACGAAGGCAAAAAAACCATTTCTTCTATGGTGCGCATGGCCGGCTTGACACGCAAAGGGTTTATGGCAGGCGATCTTTCGACCGTTATGTCCCCACGTACCGTCATCAACTGGGCCGAGAATACGCAGATTGTCGAAGACCTTGATTTCGCCTTCACCCTCACCTTCCTCAACAAGTGTGACGAGCTGGAACGCGCGATTGTGTCTGAATACTATCAGCGTTGCTTTGACCGCGCCCTTTTAAAGACCGGTGAATAACACCGTATGACGGATAACAACGACCCCATTGAAAACTTCAAACATGCGACGCAATCCACTGCGCGCGCATTGTCGGGGCGTGAGGATCTGGATGTCAGCTTCAGCGGACATGTGGCAGAGATGGGTGACAATGCGCTCCGCCTGCCCGCCCTGCCCCGTTCATTAAGCGAAGCTGATGCGCAATTCATCCGCGGCATTGCCGATACATTTGCGCTGCGTTTAAATTATCACGATGATGCGCTGCATAAACGCCTGCAGCCGCAAGACCCGCAGGCCGCTGCTGTTTATAACGCGCTGGAAGATGCAAGGATTGAGGCGATCGGCACCACGGATTACCCGGGTGTTGCCGCGAATATTGAATCCACCCTAAAGCGTGAAGCGAAAAAGCAACGGCTCGACCTTGTCAAAAGCATGGACGACGCACCGCTTTCAGAGGCATTGCGTTTTTTATCGCGTCAGCACTTCACGGGCCGCAACGTCCCCAAAGAAGCCGCCAAAACCGTTAAAGTCTGGCAAGACTGGCTGACAGATCATCTGGGTGATGACAGCTTACAAGAACTTAAAAAAGCACTGACCGATCAAGAAGCCTTCGCAAAACTATCGCACCGCTTGATCGACCAGATGGAAATGCCCTCGGCCCCTGCCGATGCACCGCCAGCCCCCGCCGAAGACAACGGCGAAAGCGAAGACGAGCAAAAAGCCCAAGGTACAGACACGCAAGACGAAGACGGCGGCGAGCAACAAACACCGCCGCCCACCGGCACGCAAGATATGGAAGCCGGCGAACCTGGCGACCAAAACGCCGATAACGTCAGCGCGCATGAATTGCAAGATGACGACAGCGATAGTGGCGCGGACGAAGAAAACGCCCGCCGCAATGCGCCCCAAGACCGCAGCGGTCACGGCCTGCATACTGATTATAAAATCTACACCACGCAGTTTGATGAAACCGTGTTGGCAAAAGACCTGTGCGACCCCGAGGAACTTCAAAAACTGCGCAAGATGCTGGACAAGCAGCTGACGCATTTGCACGGCCTTATCACCCGCCTTGCCAATAAATTGCAGCGCAAATTGATGGCACAGCAAACACGTTCATGGCAGTTTGATCTGGAAGAAGGCATTCTTGATAGTGCCCGCCTGTCGCGCGTTGTCGTGAACCCGCTTTTCCCCGTCAGCTACAAGCAGGAAAGCGAAACAAAATTCCGCGACACTATTGTCACACTGTTGATTGACAATTCAGGCTCCATGCGCGGCCGCCCGATTACGATTGCCGCCATGTCCACCGATATTCTGGCACGCACGCTGGAGCGGTGTGGCGTGAAAGTTGAAATTCTGGGTTTTACCACGCGTGCCTGGAAAGGCGGCTCATCGCGGGAGCGTTGGCTGTCCGATGGCAAGCCCGCCTTGCCGGGCCGCCTGAACGACCTGCGCCATATCGTTTACAAATCAGCAGATAATCCGTGGCGGCATTGCCGCGCCAACCTTGGCCTGATGCTGCGCGAAGGACTGTTGAAAGAAAACATTGATGGCGAGGCCTTGCTTTGGGCGTATGAGCGCTTGGCGGCCCGCCCCGAGCAACGTAAAATTTTGATGGTTATTTCCGATGGCGCGCCTGTGGATGATTCAACCCTGTCCGCCAATCAAGGAAGCTATCTGGAAGAGCATTTGCGCCGCGTGATCCACTGGATTGAAAACCGCACGCCGGTACAGCTTCTTGCCATCGGTATTGGTCACGACGTTACGCGCTATTACGAACGCGCCGTTACACTCGTAGATGCCGAAGAACTAGGCGGTGCCATCACCGAAAAACTGGCCGAGCTTTTCGAAGAAAAGCCGCCCGTAAAAAAACGCGCACGCTAAACAAAACAAAGAAAACAGGACTAAAAATAATGGCCGATAACAAAGTATACAAACCCAAACCCATCAGCGGATTCCCCGAATGGCTGCCCGAATACCGTGCGGTGGAACTGCAATGGCTGGATACCATTCGCGGCGTGTTTGAAAGCTATGGGTTTTGCAACATTGAAACCCCCTCGGTCGAAGAAGTCGATGCCCTGAATGCCAAAGCCGGTGAAACCGAAAACGAAATTTATACCCTGACCCGATTGCAGGCAGAAGATCAGGATAAAAAAGACGCGCGCCTTGCGCTGCACTTTGACCTAACAGTGCCGATGGCGCGTTATGTGGCACAGCATTTTGGCCAGTTGGTGTTTCCGTTCAAACGCTACCAGATGCAAAAATCCTGGCGCGGGGAGCGTCCACAAAAAGGCCGCTACCGCGAGTTTTACCAATGCGATATCGATGTTGTGAATATCGATGAATTGCCCCTGCACTTTGATGCAGAATTGCCCGCTGTTTTGTTCGAAGCCTATCAGGCATTGGATATTCCACCCGTGCAATTACACATCAGCAACCGCAAAATCCTTATAGGCTACTTATACGGCTTAGGATTAGATGACACAATGATACCAGAGGTCACGCGATTACTTGACAAAATGGATAAGGTTGAAGATGACGCCATCTCAAATATGATCATGGAGAAAGTACACGAAATCCCACTAGTTAAAAAATGCATGAGCATAGTAAAAATAAAAACTACTGACTGCTCTTTTGTAGAAGAAATTTTAGCATTGGGCGTTCAGAATGAACTTATGCAACAGGGCATAGAAGAACTAACTTTTGTAATGAAAAACCTTGCTCATTTGCCTGAAGGATCCGTGATCGCAAATCTGGGCATTATCCGTGGCCTTGATTATTACACAGGTACCGTTTTGGAAGCCCGTTTCAAAGACGGCCCTGCGCTATCGATTGGCGGCGGCGGACGCTACGATGATTTGGCAGGTTCTTTCATCAATCAAAAACTGCCCGGCATCGGC
>JBGTNC010000303.1:0-1666 GCA_041743265.1 Alphaproteobacteria bacterium
GGCGTGGTTTTTGGCACCCATCATACACTGTACGCGCTTACCGGCGTTGGAGGCACGGTGATAGACGTGTGTGCCGACAGCAGTGGAGCCGACAAAGGAGACGGCCTTGATGTCTTTGTGGTCACAGATGCCGTTCACAATATCCGGCCCGCCATGCACAACGTTCAAGACACCGGCCGGAATGCCTGCTTCAATCGCAAGCTCTACCAGTTTCATGGTGGACAGTGGATCTTGCTCCGACGGTTTCAAAACGAAGGTATTGCCGCAGGCAATCGCCATCGGGAACATCCAGAGCGGGATCATCGCCGGGAAGTTAAACGGTGTAATACCTGCGCAAACGCCCAGCGGCTGCAAGAGCGTGTAGGTATCAACGCCACCTGCCACGTTATTGGCAATCTCGCCCATTTGCAGGTTGCCGATATTGGCAGCATGTTCGACCACTTCCAGGCCACGGAAAACATCGCCTTCCGCATCGGGCAATGTTTTGCCCTGTTCGGATGTCAGGACTTTTGCAATCTCTGTCTGGTTCTCACGGATCAGCTGTTGGTATTTCAGAAAAATACGTGCGCGCTGGCCAATGGGTGTATGGCGCCATGTTTTGAAGGCTTCTTTACCAGCGGCGACAGCGGCATCCAGCTCTTCTTTTGTCGCGAAGGGGACGCGGGCGATGACTTCTTGTGTCGCGGGGTTAACGATGTCGCGCCACTCGGTTGTTTTGGATTCAACGAACTGGCCGTTGATCAAAAGTTTGACGGTAGGCACAGTTTGAGATTGTGCAACGGGACGGGCGGATTGAGTCATGACAGGCCTCACTATTTCTTCAATAAACGCAGTTGGAAAAACGGTTAAATGTGTTGTCACTGTTATGCCATTTAGTGCGTCTTGCGTAAACCGTTGCTGCGTGCTGAGTTTTCGTAAGAAATGCATAATCGATGTATGGGAACAAATAACCGTTTTT
The DNA here is from genome assembly GCA_041743265.1 of Alphaproteobacteria bacterium. Taxonomy (GTDB): domain Bacteria; phylum Pseudomonadota; class Alphaproteobacteria; order Micavibrionales; family UBA2020; genus UBA2020. Next base: position 959 of record JBGTNC010000303.1, read on the forward strand.
GCCCGTTGTTATTTGTTGCAGGGCAGCTATTTGAATATAATGGTCTGTAATCATCTGATTGCAGGGTTATTCGTGTTTACCCCCTGATATATATCGTTTTTTAACTGGAGGAGTGTTTAAGAAGATGAAACAATTTATTTGTGCGGCGCACAAAACTTTTGGCATGGCCGCGATCGCAGCTGTTGCGGGTTGGCTGGTTTTGGCTCCGACTCCGGCAGCCGCCGTGACGATCGGTGAAAAAGCACCGGACTTCACCGCAAAAACAGCGGATGGCACCGATGTAAAACTGGCAGACCTTGCCGGCAAAATTGTTGTGCTGGAATGGTTCAACAAAGATTGTCCTTTCGTGCGCAAGCATTACGACAGCCAGAACATGCAAGCCCTGCAAAAAAAATATGCTGAAAAAGAAGTTGTCTGGCTGACCGTGAATTCATCTGCCGAAGGTATGCAAGGCCATGAAACCGCCGAAGCTGCCCTGAAAACAGTTGAAACCGAAGGCGCCGCACCCGCGCATGTTGTGCTGGATGCTGAAGGCACGCTGGGTAAACTCTATGGTGCGAAATCAACACCGCATATGTTTGTGATCGATAAAGAAGGCACACTGGTTTATGCCGGTGCGATTGACGATACCCCTTCGGTCAAAACAGATGATGTAAAAACATCCAAGAATTATGTGGCAGCAGCCCTTGATTCTGTACTGGCGGGTAC
>JBGTNC010000304.1:0-2699 GCA_041743265.1 Alphaproteobacteria bacterium
CGCCGCCATGCGTTACACCGAAGCGCGTCTGACCAAAGTCGCCCAGCTTCTCATGGAAGATCTGGAACAAGACACGGTTGATTTCCGTCCCACCTATGATGGTGATACGGTCGAGCCTGTGGTCATGCCCGCTAACTTCCCGAACCTGCTGGCGAACGGTTCTTCCGGTATCGCGGTTGGTATGGCAACCAATATTCCGCCCCATAACGTGGCCGAGCTTTGCGATGCGATCGATCATCTGATTGAAAACAAAAATTGTGAAGTCAAAGACCTCCTGAAATTCGTCAAAGGGCCCGATTTCCCGACGGGCGGTATTCTGGCCGAAGATAAAGATGTGATCCGTCAGGCCTATGAAACGGGCCGTGGCTCTTTCCGCGTACGCGCTGTGTGGGAAAAAGAAGACCTGAAAAAAGGCGATACATGGCAGATTGTTATCACCGAAATTCCCTATCAAGTCGTCAAAGCACGCTTGATTGAAAAAATTGCGGATTTGATCGTTGAGAAAAAGCTGCCATTTTTGGATGACATCACGGATGAATCTGCCGAAGACGTGCGTATCGTCCTTGTGCCCAAAAATATGTCCATCGCGCCTGAATTGATTATGGCGCAGCTGTATAAGTATACAGATTTGGAAATCCGCTTTGCGATGAATATGAACGTGCTGGATGGCGGCGTCACCCCGCGCGTGATGAGCCTGAAAGAAATTTTGCAGGCCTTTGTTAATCACCGCCAAGATGTGCTGGTGCGTCGCTCCAAACACCGTTTGCAGCAGATTGAACACCGCCTTGAAGTTTTGGCAGGTTTGCTCATTGCCTATCTGAACATTGATGAAGTCATCAAGATCATCCGTGAAAAGGATGATCCGAAGGCGGAGATGATCAAACGCTTCAAGTTGACCGAAGTGCAAGCCGAAGCCATTTTGAACATGCGCCTGCGTTCCTTGCGCAAGCTGGAAGAAATTGAAATCCAGAAAGAGAACAAAGCGCTCAAGGAAGAAAAAGACGGGCTCGAAAAACTAGTCGGCAGCACGGCGCGGCAAATGACGCTGATCCGCAAGCAGGTGCGCGAGATTCACGATGCCTTTGGCCCTGCAACGGCATTGGGTAAACGCCGTACATTGGCAGGAAAAGCACCTGTTGATATTGATGTGCCCGTCGAAGCCCTAATTGAAAAAGAACCGATTACGGTTCTGTGTTCCGATAAAGGCTGGATCCGCACGATGAAAGGCCATCTGGAGCCTGAAAAAATTGCGGCGGCAAATTATAAAGAGGGCGATAGCCAAAAATTCGCCATTCATTGTGAAACGACAGATAAGCTGATTGTTTTCGGCACCAACGGTAAATTCTATACGCTGGGTTGTGATAAACTGCCCGCGGGCCGTGGCTTTGGCGAACCTCTGCGCCTGATGATCGACCTGTCGAACGAAGCTGACATTGTGACCATGATGGTACATGATCCGGAGCGCCGCTTACTGGTGGCTGCTGACGATGGCCGTGGTTTTGTGGTGCCCGAAAAAGATATTATGTCGCAAACCAAAAACGGCAAACAATGCCTGATGGTGAAAAACGGCGTGGAAGCGCGCGTTTGTGCGCCAGTGGACGCACGCCATGACTCTGTTGCCGTGATTGGCCAAAACCGCAAACTGCTGGTCTTCCCGTTGGATCAAGTGCCGGAATTGTCCAAAGGTGTCGGCGTTATTTTGCAGCGTTATAAAGATGGCGGCCTGAGTGATGCGAAAACCTTCAAGCTGAAAGACGGCCTGACATGGTACAGCGCCGGCAAAGAGCGCACCGAAACCGCGCTGAAATCATGGCGTGGTGAGCGTGCGCAAGCAGGTTGCCTGCCACCCAATGGTTTCCCCCGCGCGAATAAATTCAGCGGAAAATGATTTTCCTCTCCAAAGTGATTGCCTGTGTCGATGCGGTAAATGACTGCGTGGGCCGTGTTGTTTCATGGCTGACACTGCTGATGGTTTTAACGGCTGTTGTTGTGGCCTTGCTGCGCTATGTTTTCAGCATTGGCTTTGTCTGGATGCAGGAAAGCTACATCTGGATGCATGGCTTTGTCTTCATGCTGGGCGCAGGCTATGCGCTGTTGCAGGGTAGCCATGTGCGTGTAGATGTTTTTTATGGCGGGTTTTCAGCGCGGCGCAAGGCCTGGGTGGATATTTTCGGTGTATTGTTCTTCCTCTGGCCATTGGTCGGGCTGATCGGCTATCTCGGCTGGGGTTATGCGCATGAAAGCTGGGCGCGTTCCGAAACATCCTATCAAGCGGGTGGTTTGCCTGCGGTTTATCTTTTGAAGGCCGCTATTCCGCTGTTTTGTGCCTTGGTGGGCCTGCAAGGCGTATCGCTCGCAGGTAAAGCTATTCTTGTTTTGAAGGGCAGGCGTGATGGATAGCGTCTTGCTTGGTGAAATACTCAGCATTGTGATGTTTGCCGTGGCTTGTGGTGTATTGCTGCTGGGTTTTCCCGTGGCTTTCACCTTGGGCGGCACGGCTTTGATTTTTGCGGCCATTGGTACGGGCTTGGATGTTTTTAAATGGAATTTACTGAGCGCCTTGCCATCGCGCTACTTTGGTGTGATAACAAACGAACTGTTGGTCGCCGTGCCGCTGTTCATTTTTATGGGCGTGGTGCTGGAGCGTGCCAAGATTGCTGAAAATTTATTACAAACCATTGGCCTTTGTTTTGGCCGCT
>JBGTNC010000305.1:0-5887 GCA_041743265.1 Alphaproteobacteria bacterium
CATTCACGACGAGATTGATGAGAACCTGATCCATCTGCCCCTGATCGGCCTTGAGCAGGCCCAGATCGCTGCCATGCGACAGTGCCAGTTCGATATTGGCACCAATCAGGCGGCGCAGCAGGTGGGAAAGCTCGCTCAAGACATCCGTCATATCCAAAACGCGTGGTTGCAGTGTTTGCTGGCGAGAGAAGGCCAGCAATTGGCGCACAAGGTTTGCCGCGCGGTTGGCGTTTTGTTTGATTTGCATGATGTCGGCAAAAGACGGGTCACCCGGCTTGTGGCGCAACAAAAGCAGATCGCAGAAGCCGATCATGGCCGTCAGCAAGTTGTTAAAGTCATGCGCGATACCGCCAGCCAGCTGGCCGACAGCCTGCATTTTTTGCGACTGGGTGAATTGCTTTTCCAGGTTTTTCTGCTCGGTCAGGTCAATGAAGTGCAAAACAAAGTTGTCGCCGGATTTGAATTTACGGGCATAGAGCTGGGCGATGATATCGACAGAGCCTTTTAACGGTACTTCGATAAAAGATTCCATACGTGTGCCGCGTGACAGCTGTTTCAGCCATTCTTCAACACGCACTTGTGTATCTGCGGCTACAAAATGTAACAGGGGTTTGCCGTTGATGGCATTGGCCGGCAGTTTCATCATGGCTGCCAGCGTCTGGTTGGTGTCGCTGATAAACCCTTCGGCGTTCAGCATACAAATGCCCACGGGGGCTTCTTCGAAAAGCCTTTCAAAGCGGTCTTCGGATTCACGCAGGGCTTGCTGCATTTTTTGTTCTGTCGTCAGGTCATAGACGATAGAGCGGGAAATGATATTGCCATCATCCGTCTTGGTGATGGAATGGGTGATCGCGGCTTTGAACACGCGCCCACCGGCGCCCTTCATCAGCAATTCGCCGTGCTGGTGAAAGCCGCCTTCATCAAAGCAGTCATAAGCGCGGCCCTTGACGGGTGGTGTCACCAGAAAATCATGGAGCTTTAATTTGCCCACAAGTGTGTGCTGGTCCGTACCAAACAAGCGCAGCAAGGTATCATTCGCAAAACGGAATTTACCGTCTTCATCTACGGTAAAAAAGCCAACGGGTGCGTTATCCGTGAAGTCTCGCAGCTTTTCGCGTTCTTCGCGAATGGCAGATTCCATCATGTGGCGGTGGGTAATATCGTCAAAACGCCAATGCACATAGCCGGGCCAGCCGATAATAAACTGGCAGGTGACCTGAAACCATGTCGCGCGGCCACGTATGCGGGTTTGAATTTCTGTGGTAGCAGAACCGGCAGGTGCTGCTTTGCTTTGCAGGTCTTGCAAGGTTTTTTCGATCTTGCCGGTATGTTCAAACAAACGGGTGAAGGCGTGCAATGTGGGCAGGCCCAAGCCTTCTACCAGTTTGTTAAAGCGGTCGTTGGAATAAACCGTTTCATTCGCAGGGCCGGTGATGATGCGGGCTTCCGCACTTTTTTCAAGAACCTCGGTCAAAATCTGGCGGCTGCGGTCGGTGTTGGTATAAACCTTGTTGACCAAAAAAAGACCCAGCCCGCCGATCAATCCGTAGATGTAAATGGCAAACATCGACATGCCGACGGTGCCGTACATTTGTATATATAGAATAAAGAGCAGGATAAAACCGTAAGCGGCGCTGCATAAAAACAGCATGATCTTGCGTAAGGTGGATGATCCGGATTTGACAACGGGCGTTGCCTTTTTCTCCAGAAAAAATCCGCTATGGTCCGGCTGTGGTGTGGTCACGTTTGAATGTCCCTCTCAAGATAGGGATATTCTACTCTCTGATACGCCAAAAATCCATGATGTCAGGTGGATAAAGGCTATTTTATCAGGTGGGTTATTTGGTGCTAGCGGCGCAGATCCAGCAGGGGATTGTCGTTTGCCGCCATTTTGCGGCTGTCCCACACAATGCGCTGACCGTCGTTGGACCAAAGCTCCAGTGCGATAATCGTTGCCATTAAGGGTTTATAGGCCTGGTTGCCGATCTGGACAGGTTTGCGGTCAGCCGAGAGGGGTGACATATGCAAACGCATTTTGACGCGATGCTGCGCATCTGTTTCTTTCAGTAAATAGGCAGCCAGAGTTTCATCCATATGCAGCCATTGGTATTGCATGATCCGGTGCGGCACCAGCGCATAATTCTCGCCCATATATACATAATTGAAAAAGGTCAGGGGCGTAAACATCGGCACCAGGAAGCCTTTTTGCAGGCGGCTATACTGCGTCAGCTCTATTTGCGCTTCCATCAAAATCGGCTCGTTTGGCATGAGCATTTTGTAGGTTTCTTGCATTTCTTCCAGCCGCGATTTAACAATCTCGGCGCGGTCATACATATCAGCTGCAATGTAATCGGGGGATTGTTCAATCCAGTCCCGAAAATTCGGGCGCTGCCGTGTCAGCTTTTGATAGAGCATGGCAATCTGCACGGGCTTGGTCGATGTAGGCGTTTGCGGCAAGTATTGTGCCTGCGCGGGGGCAGCGGGCAGGGCTAGCAGGCAGAGCAAGGCCAGCGCCATCAGATATTGTCGTTGTGTCAAGTGCGTCTTCCTTTCATCTTGAAGACATAGGAGATGACTTCGGCCACGGCTTTGAAATGTTCTGGCGGGATCATCTGGTCTAGCTCCATGGAGTCAAAAAGTGCCCGTGCCAGTGGCGGGTTTTCAACCAGCGGCACTTTGTTTTCCTTGGCAAGCTCGCGGATACGCAAGGCAACTTGATCGGCACCTTTGGCAACCAGTACCGGTGCATCCATTTCCAGCGAGTTATATTTTAGGGCAATCGCATAGTGGGTCGGGTTGGTGATGACCACATCGGCGGTCGGCACGGCCTGCATCATGCGCTGGCGGGCTTTTTGTTCGCGCAACTGCCGCAGCTTGCCTTTGACGTGGGGATCCCCTTCGGTCTGTTTGAATTCGTCTTTGATGTCTTGCTTGCTCATGCGCATTTTTTTCATGAAGTCATAGCGCTGATAAACGTAATCGGCGATCGCCAGAACAAACAACACCACCAGTGCGGCAGTCATCATTTTTAAGAACAGGGACTGAAGATCCTCCAGCGCGGCATAAATATCCTGACCTACAAAATGCGCGACACCATCAAAATAAGGATATAGTGCCACAAAACAGGCGGTAGAGACCACGCCCAGTTTCACAATGCCCTTGAGGAATTCGACGACGGAGCGCATGGCAAATAATCTGCCAAAGCCTTTGATGGGCGATATTTTGGACAGTTCCGGCTTCATGGGCTCTGCTGTAAACAACGGGCCTATTTGTACGAAGCCGGACATGAAGGCCACAAAAACCAATACCAGCGTCGGCAGCGCGAGCAAGGCACCGACATCGGTAAAAAGCTCGCTCATGATTTGTCCGAGCCCGTAGGAATCCACGCGGAAGGCGTGCGCCTGTGCGATGTATTTTTTGAGCATATGCTGTAATTCCAGCATGATGCCGGGGCCTGCCATGCCGATAATCAACGTACCGGTAAAGAGCATCAGCCACGTAGAGACTTCTTTGCTGTTGATGACCTGCCCGCGCTTTCGGGCCTCTTCCAGCTTTCGGGCGGTAGGTTCTTCGGTCTTCTGACTCTTGTCTGTGCTGTCTTCACCTTCGGCCATGCAATTCCTCCCTTAATATCCGAGAAGGCTGGACACGATACCAGCATAGCTGTTGAGGAAATAGACCATACAAGCCGAAAAGACGATCGAGAGGATCAGCAGGCTCAAAAGAATTTGCACGGGCAGGGCCAGAAAGAAAATTTGTACCTGCGGCATCAGACGGCCCAAAAGGCCAAAGCCGGTATGCACCAGAAGGCCCACCACAATAAAAGGCAGTGCCATTTGCACGCCCGTGCGGAAGGAGACGGAGACGGCGCGGGTGATGATTTCAGAGAGGGAGCCCATATCCGGCATACCACCATTGGCGGGGAACAGCGTGTAGCTATCCACAACCGCCGCCAGCAGGAAATGGTGCAGGTTCGCCACCAGTAACAGCGTGACACCCGTCATAGAATACAGCGCACCGATCAGCGAGCCTTGCGTGGCGGTGGAAGGGTTGAATACCAGCGCATTGGCAAAACCGGCCTGAATGGAAATGACGGAGCCCGCTGTATCCAGCATTGACATTAAAATCCGCATGACGGTGCCGATGAACACGCCAATAAATCCTTCGGCCAGCAACAGCAAGACCAGCGCCGGTGTGGTGGGCGGCATAGGAGGCAGGCTGCTGGCAAGGACGGGGGTCAGAATAAAACAAAAGGTCACGGCAAACATCAGCCGTACTTGTTGATTGACGAAGCTGTCGCCCAAACCCGGCATCAGCATCAAGGCTGTGCCAAAGCGCATAAAGATCAGCAAAAATGCGAAAACATTTCCGAGAATGACATCTTGCAAGAGGGGCTGCATCTGGCTCCCCCTTCGCTAGCTCATGCCGATGATTTTATCGGCGATTTTTTCCATGAACGTGGCCATGATCTGCGCAAACATCGGCAGCAGCAAAAAGATGGCAGCGAAGATGGTGATAATTTTCGGCACGAAAGCGAGCGTCATTTCCTGAATTTGTGTCAGCGCCTGAATAAGCGCGATGATCAAACCCGTGACCAGCCCCACCAACATGACGGGTGCCGAGATTTTGATCGTGAGTACGATCGCCTCGCGGGTAAAATCCATGATTTCGGCTTCGGTCATATCGACGCCATATCCCCAAATACGGTTTGTGCGGAGGACACCGGAGAAATGGGATCTGTCAGAGAGTAGTCATAACAGCCGTTAGATCGGTGTCCGCATAATTTCCTGATAAGCTTGCACCACTCTGTCGCGTACCGCAAGAACTGTATTCAGGGCCATTTCGGCATCGTTCACGGCTTGCAAGACATCTGTCATGTCTGCATTGCCAAGCAGGGAGGCTGCAGCCACCTGTTCGCTCTTGTGTTGTGCATCAATCGCGGATTGACCGGATTGTTTCAGGATTTCGCCAAAGGAGGGCATGCCCGATGCAACATCATTCGTTTTGCCGGGGGTGGAGACAGTATCACCCTGCAATTGCTTGATGGTATTCATGTAAGCGCTGGTAGCGTCTGTAATATTTGCCATATTTTAAGCTCCTGTGTTCAATTAACTGCGCAGCAGATCAACCATGCGCATCAGCATGGAGCGCGCCATTTCAATCACGCCAAGATTGGCTTCGTAAGAACGTTGCGCTTCGCGCATATCCATCATCTCGACCAGTGAATTCACGTTTGGCGTGCGGATGTAGCCTTGCTCATCGGCAGCCGGATGGTGCGGATCGTATTTCACCAGAAAATCGCTCTTGTCTGCACGTACGTCGCCGACTTCAACGTATTTCAGTGAATCTGCGCGGTTGACTTCGTTTTTGAAGGTCACAACCTGACGGCGATAGGGATCATCTTCCTTGGTGGCGGGGGTGGTTTCCGCATTGGCCAGGTTCTCGGAAATGACACGCATGCGCACGCCTTGCGCTTTCATGCCCTTTGCTGCGAGTGTCATTGCTTTGACGAGATCCATTTTATCCTCCCTCTAGCCGTATCTACACTTATTGTGAACGGATAGCTGTTTTCATCATATCGATGTTTTTTTGGTACAAGTTGGTGATGAAGCGATGATCGGTATAGTTTTCGTTCATCTTCAAAAGCTGTTCTTCCAGCACCACGGCATTTCCTGCCGGGGCAACTTCGTATGTATTGGTTTGTTTCTTTTCCTGCGCATTGGTCGTTTTTGCCGCGCCGCCGTTCAAATTCATGTGCTGGCTATTGGTGGTAGTCAGGCCCGGCGACGCAGGGGACATACCCCCGGTGCTCAGCGACAATTTGCTGGTGGAATTACCCAGTAAGGTCTTGAAATCTAACGGTGTTAAGTCATGCGGTTGATAGTCG
>JBGTNC010000306.1:0-7187 GCA_041743265.1 Alphaproteobacteria bacterium
ACCTCCAAAAACCCGCGCTCCACTGTGGGCACGGTCACGGAAATTCACGATTATATGCGCCTGCTCTGGGCGCGTGTTGGCGTTCCCTATTCGCCCGCGACAGGCAAGCCCATTACCAGCCAGACTGTCAGCCAGATGGCCGATCAAATTCTGGAACTTGGTGAAGGCACCAAGCTCTACCTGCTGGCCCCCATTGTGCGTGGCCGCAAGGGTGAATACCGTAAAGAAATGCAGGACCTGAAAAAGAAGGGCTTCCAGCGTATTAAAATCGACGGCATTTTTTATGAGCTGGATGATGTACCAACCCTCGATAAACAGCTGAAGCATGATCTGGCCGTGGTTGTTGACCGTATTGTGGTGAAGAAGGACATCGGCAATCGCCTGGCGGATTCGATTGAGACAGCATTAAAACTATCCGATGGCCTGCTGGTGGCGGAAGATGCCGGCACGCAAGAAGAACATATTTTCTCGGCCAACTTCGCCTGCCCCGTATCGGGCTTTACGATTGAGGAGATCGAGCCCCGGCTGTTTTCCTTCAACAACCCCTTCGGCGCCTGCCCCGCCTGTGATGGCATTGGCAGCAAAATGCATTTTGATCCGGACATGGTCGTATCGGACACGACATTGAGCCTTTCGGCGGGCGCTGTGGCACCTTGGGCCAATTCATCTTCGGGTTATTACGAACAAACGCTGGAAAGTCTTGCGCGACACTTCAAAGCCACGATGCAAACGCCTTGGGAGAAACTGCCGGAAAAACTCCGTGATGTTATTTTACATGGTGGCGGCAAAGAAAAATTCGCCTTCAAATATTGGGATGGCAATAAACATTTCACCAGCACCAATACATTTGAAGGTGTTATTCCCAATATGCACCGCCGTTACGTGGAAACCGAAAGCTACCACGTGCGCGAAGATTTGGACCAGTACAAGACAGAGCAAACATGCACGGCCTGTGCAGGATACCGCCTGAAGCCCGAAGCGCAGGCCGTAAAAGTACACGCCCGCCACATCGGTGAAATATCGGCAATGTCGATTGAGGCCGCACAGGAATGGTTTACAGGGCTTGATGCCGTGCTTGGTAAAAAAGACATGGAAATTGCCGCCCGTATTTTAAAAGAAATCAACGAACGCCTAAGTTTCCTCATGAACGTGGGGCTGGATTACCTTTCCCTCAGCCGTATGTCCGGCACGTTGTCTGGTGGGGAAAGCCAGCGTATCCGCTTGGCCTCCCAAATCGGCTCGGGACTGACGGGTGTTTTATATGTGCTGGATGAACCCAGTATCGGCTTGCACCAGCGCGACAACAACCGCTTGCTGGAAACACTCAAACGCCTGCGCGACCTTGGCAATACCGTTTTGGTGGTAGAACATGACGAAGACGCTATCCGCACCGCCGATTACCTGATCGACATGGGCCCCGGTGCTGGCGTACATGGCGGCACCGTTGTGGCCGAAGGTATTCCTGCCGATATCATCAAGGCTTCCAAAAGCCTGACAGCGCAATATTTATCCGGCGCCAAGAACATTCCCGTGCCTGAAACACGCCGCGCTGGCAAAACCATCAAAACCAAAAAAGGCGAAGAACCGCAGTGGATTGAAGTCATCGGCGCACGCGAAAATAACCTGAAAAATGTGGATGCCAAAATTCCCGTAGGGACTTTCACCTGTGTGACAGGCGTATCCGGCTCTGGCAAATCGTCTTTGATCATTGATACGCTCTTTGCGGGTGCTGCCCGCCGCCTCATGAAAGCCCGCACGCAACCGGGCGCACATGATGAAATCAAAGGGCTGGAATATGTCGATAAAATCATCGACATCGACCAATCCCCCATTGGCCGCACGCCACGATCTAACCCCGCCACCTATACGGGCGCGTTTACACCTATGCGCGACTGGTTTTCGGGATTACCTGAATCCAAAGCACGCGGCTACGGGCCGGGGCGGTTTTCCTTTAACGTCAAGGGTGGACGGTGCGAAGCCTGTGAAGGTGACGGCGTGATTAAAATCGAAATGCACTTCCTGCCCGATGTGCATGTCACCTGCGATGCTTGCAAGGGACGCCGCTATAACCGTGAAACGCTGGAGATTAAATACAAAACAAAATCTATCGCCGATGTTTTGGATATGACCGTGGAAGAAGGGGCCGAGTTTTTTAAAGCCGTGCCCTCTATCCGCGATAAGATGGAAACCTTAAAAGAAGTCGGCCTTGGCTATATTCATATCGGTCAGCGCGCCACAACGCTTTCGGGCGGGGAGGCACAGCGCGTAAAACTTTCCAAAGAACTGTCCAAACGCTCCACGGGCCGCACACTTTATATACTAGATGAACCGACCACGGGTTTGCATTTCGAAGACGTACGCAAGCTGCTGGAAGTTTTGCACCGGCTGGTGGATCAGGGAAATACAGTCGTTGTGATCGAGCATAATCTGGAAGTGATCAAAACCGCAGACTGGATCATTGATATTGGGCCCGAGGGCGGTAACAAAGGCGGCGAAATTATTATTCAGGACACACCAGAAAAAGTCGCCCACGAAAAACGCAGCCATACAGGTGGTTTTTTAAAGCCCCTTTTGGGTAAAAGCAAAGCGGCTTAAACACAACCGCTTGAAATACATGTACTTTTATTTTGCCCTCCCCCTCTGGACATTGCCCCGTTTCGTAAATATGATGGGCGCGATTTCACAATAACGCTTTTAAAAATCTGAACGGATCTATCCGTGAGGGTTATTTGCGTGTGTTTGTGAGCACGCCCATAAGGGGCCATGCCCCATAACGGCATATTTTTTTTATCCTTATTACCAAAGACCGGAAAGACACCACCATGACCGACAATACCCAAACTGCACCGTTGGCAGACGATAAACTCGCCAGCCGTCGCGAAGTAGAAATTCAAATCAACCTGCGCGGCCTTGCCAAGGCCTATACCAATTTCTTCCATGAATGGCCAATGCGCGGATTTTTGTCCGCCACCCGCAAGATGGACGATTTTTCCAAAAAAATGATGACCGGCAAAGCCGCTGTTGTCACCATGCCGCTGGGCCTGATGATCCGTAACAGCACACGCATTGCACACAACATGGCAGAAGGCCGCTATGGCATTCTGCGCGGTCTCGTTAGCACCGTGGGTGCAGGCGCTGGTTGGGCAGCCCTTGGTTACGCCACATTTACTGCGCTGGCTGGCGTTGCTGCTGTTGCAGGCACTGTTGGTACCGTAGGTGCTGCAATTGGTGCGGCTGTGATCACAGCGCCGATTATCCTCCCCGCTTTCACACTGAGCACCATTCTGGCCGCAAAAACGGTTGGTCTGGGCGCTGCAATTTTGTCGACGGTGCCGGCCATTGCCAACATCGGTGTCGGTTTCCGCCGCACGGTTGATGCGATCAAAGGCATCAAATACGATGAAGCTGCGCTGAAAAGCAAACTGGATGAAGGCTCTATTTCGTCAGACTACGAAAAGCGCGAATTCTACGACGTATCGCGCCGCGTAGATTACCTGAACGATGACAGCAAACTCAAAATCTTCACACGTCTGAAAGAACAGTTTGAACCCGTCGCCAAAAAGCCTGTTGCCGAAGCAGACACAGCGCCTGTCTTTGCCGCCGACAAAACGCCAAAGGCCAAAGGCCCGAACGCTGCGAAATAAATAAAGACAAACCAAAAAAAGCCGCTGTTTTAAAACAGCGGCTTTTTTTATATTCAATAGCCGGGGCGCGGGCCTGTGCGTCCGGTCAACTTTGGCATAGCTGATGGGGGCGGCGTATTATCCGGATCAATCCGGCGCGTCCATTCGCGCAAATCCAGCTCGGCCTCGCCCTTCATTTTTGCCAGATTATACAGCTCCATAAACTTGGGGCGCGGCATGTCAAAAATAATATCATCATCGCCAAAGGGGCCGTCACCCCAATCCAGCGTAAACTTTGTTGCCTTGCCGTTTTTACCATTGATGCTTTCGATAGATTCCCAATCAATCTGTTCTTCTTCGAAAATGAACATGCGAAAATTCTGCTCCTGTGCCTGACGGGCGAAAACGGCAATTTTCAGAGGTACGTCTTCCAATGGGTGTTTGCTATCTTGCTTAGGCAGCGCTTGTGCAAAATCACGTGCCAGCGCGGGCATCGGTTTTGAAGCCGTGACCGCACCAGTTTTTTCACCTAAATCCAAAACGGGTTCGGCCGACAAATCGGCGAAATAGATTTTTTGTTCCAGCTGCTCATACGGCATATCCACAACAATATGCGCGCCGGTTTTCAAAGCAATGCCTGAGAGCGCCCGGGTTTCATCCGACAGATCTGCCAGATAATCAATACGGTCGCGCATAAAGCTGACACGCTGAAACCCCGTCCCCTCGGCATGCGCCACTTGCGCGCGGATCAACAAATCCCCCGCCGTTTGCGAAAAGTTCTTTTGCAAGGTACGCAGACCTTTTACAGGTTTGTTTTCATCCGTCATGCTGTTTACCCGAGTTTAAAGTTCTTGGTATCGCGCGGGCGCGTGGCTTCGGTAATATCCAATGTCGCGCGGCCTTCTTTTTTGGCCTGATCCAGATACCACATAAAAGTCGGCATCGGTATGGGCACATAAAAACCGCTCAACCCGTTGGCGACATGCCCCTCTTTCAGGCTGACCCATGTTTCTTTATCCGGTCGCTCGAAATGCGGCTCAAAATGACGAATGGCCTTATCGGTAAAACGCAGGCGAGAAAACTGGCGGTCGTCCTTTTTAGCGTGCGCGAAAGTAACAATTCCGACAGGTGTTTCCTCTTTTTCCTCGACCGCCACTGCAGCGGGGTTAAAGCTGCGGCTGAGACGAATGGCTTCAACCTCGGCCACCGTTTCACCTGTAACAGACATTAAATCCAGCACAGGTGCCGATTTAAAATCCGGTGCATATATTTTTTGCTCCAGTGCCGACAACGGCAGTGCGACAGGAATCGTCACACCATCATCCAGCGTGATGCCGGAAATTTCATCGTTAAAGCCGAATAGATAATCAATGCGGTTGGAGCGAAAAATAACCGGGCGAAAGCCCCCTGCATCTATAGGCGCTTGCGCTTTGACCAATAAATCATCTTCCGACAGGCGGCGGACGCGGGCGGCGCGGGAAAATTCTTTCATCGCTGCGCTTGCCTTTCATGTTCGGCACGGCGTGCAGCGGGGGATTGGTCTTTAAACTTTTGCATGGAATAGTCGCTGATATCCAATGCTGTATCGCCGCGCTGATAGGCTTCCAGGCACAAGCGGCGAAATTCTTCCAGACGGCCTTCAATGATAAAAATCTTTTCTTTAAACGGCGTTTCCGACTGTGCGTTATCGTAGAGGTGCACGCGGATATTATGCCCGCCGTGAATACTGCCACCCTCTTCCAATTTCGCGATATTGATCTCGTCACCGCTGAACTGCACTTGCACAAAATCACTTTTTTGCGACGCACGGGCGAAAGCTGTGATCAAAAGACTGGTAACGGATGCCTCTTTCTCGCGCTCGAGGCGGCGGCGCTCTTCTTCTTTGATGCCTTTGATAATTTCTGCAGCGGATGTAAGCAGTGTTTTTTCGCGCAGATCAATCACGCCTTCTTCGGCATTATTCAATACCTCTAGCAAATCGGTTTGCGGCATGTGGATAATGGTGGCTTCTTTTTCATCTGTTTTGATAACCGTATGTGCCGCGCCGATGCTGCGGATAGATTTGATGGCACTGCGGCGAAAAGCATAGTTATCATCTGCCGAAACGCCCTCGTAACCGGACACGCGCACCTGTACCCACGGATCTTCATCCGCGAGTGAATAGATTTTGCTACGCCCGAGTCCTTTCACGTTTGTCTCCTGCCTTTGAATAATGCAGGTACTTTAACAAGCGTGTTTTATTATGTCAATTTTTAATCTGGCCATTTATTTCAATAGCTTAGGCGCTATCCGGCCAGCGTTTATGAATCCAGAGCCAATCCGCTGGCGCCTCGCGAATCCAGTCTTCCAGCTGCTGGTTGATGCGCACGAGCAAAGCCATGACATCCGCGTCACGGTCACCCGTCTGTTCAACCACCATCGGCGGGTAAATACGCACGTGCAAACGGCCATCCGGCAAACGCCGCGTGCGCGTAGGTGTCAGCACGCAATCAAACCGCAAGGCAAACTGTGCCGCAGCGGAAGCCGTCATCGCGGGCCTGCCAAAAAACGGCACGGCAATACCCTCATTCAGCTTCTGGTCCAACAAAATGCCGATGGCTTTTTTCTGTTTCAAAATTGAGAAAATCTCGCGCGCGCCTTCTGCCCCTTTGGCGATATGACCGCTGCCGCCTGCTTGTTCGCGCGCGTGACGCAGCAAACGATCCACACCCGGATTATTCGGCTTGCGGTAAATCAGATTAATATCAAGACCTGCCTGCCGCGCCATCATCGGTGTGGCTTCCCAATTGCCTAGATGACCGCTCCAGAAAATCATAGCCTTGCCGGCGTTTTTTGCGGCCAGCAAATGCTCCATACCCTCAATTTCTACCTGCGGCGCAATGTGGGAGAGGTGTGGATATTCGGCAATAACACGCCCCAGATTGTTCCACATATTTCTCAGGATCGTTTGTTTTTCATCCGCATCTTTTTCAGGGAAGGCACCATCCAGATTTTTAAGCGCCACACGTGAAATGCCCATGCGCGGCCCCAGGGTCTGCAGCACCCAACCACCAAAAGCAGAGGCCGTTTTTAAAGGTAGTATGCGAAAAACACCATAAACGATGTAAACAAGCACCGTTTCAAAACCATAGCGAATTTTACGTGACAGCGGGGCAACAACGGGCCCGCGCCGGGGTTTTACCGCTTGGGTCATACGTTGTATCCGTTTTGCGCCAATGTCTGCCGGATCAATTCGGCGAGTACCGGCGGCTCATGCGTCTCGTCCCACGTGATATGCACACCAAAAGTTTGTACACGGTCTTTTAAACCAGGCGGCAAACGCACATGGTCTTTGGCGGTGGTTACAATGATTGCTTTTTTGGCATCTGCGGCTGCGACCAATTCACCCAAATCTTCTTCCAGATACGCGCAGTGATCCGCAAAGCTGCCCCAGCCTTCAATAACAGCACCCGCTGCAATTAATGTTTCCTTGAATTTTTCAGGCCGCCCAATACCAGCAAAGGCAAAGACTTCTTTGCCGTACAAATCAGGGTTACCGGCATCAGATGTCAACCGCGCGTGGAA
>JBGTNC010000307.1:0-11517 GCA_041743265.1 Alphaproteobacteria bacterium
ATATCTTTTCTCTGCCCGCGTTATTCCCTACCGCGGTTCATGGCTCGATTTTGAATTCGATGCCAAGGACCATATGTATGTCCGCATTGACCGTCGCCGCAAATTGCCGGTAACGACATTCTTGCTGGCGCTGGATAGCGACGAGTCCGCGAAATATCGCGAACGTCAGATGAAAGCTGGCAAGCCTGTGGATCCGACAAAAATCCAAGGTGTGTCCAAAGAAGAAATTCTGCACGCTTTCTACGATGTGATTTCCTACGAGAAAACAAAAGACGGCTGGAAAACAGGCTTCGTGGCTGAACGCTATCGTGGCGTGAAACTGAAGTTTGACCTGATTGACGCCAAAGGCGGCAAGGTTAAAGTAACAGCTGGTACAAAAATCACAGCACGCCAAGCCCGCAAACTGGAAGAAGATGGTCTGAAAGAAGTCCTGATCCAGTCTGAAGAGTTGGTTGGCGCCTATGTTGCTCGCAACATTGCAGATGACAAAACCGGCGAAGTTGTTTTCGAAGCTGGTGATGAGCTGGACGGCAAAAGCATCGAGAAAATCGAAAAGCTGGGCCTGAAAACACTGGATATGCTGGCGATTGACCACATCAACGTGGGTCCTTACATCCGCAACACCATGTCGGCTGATAAATGCCGCAACCGCGAAGATGCGCTGGTGGATATCTACCGCGTGATGCGTCCTGGCGAGCCGCCCACACTGGAATCTGCCGATGCGCTGTTCCGTGGTCTGTTCTTTGATTCAGAACGCTATGACCTGTCGCCTGTTGGCCGCGTAAAAATGAACGCCCGTCTGGAATTCCAGACAGACGATCAGGTACGTGTCCTGCGCAAAGAAGATGTGATGGCGATCCTCAAAATCCTCGTGGACCTGAAAGATGGTCGCGGTGAAGTGGATGACATCGATCACCTTGGTAACCGCCGCGTACGTTCTGTTGGTGAATTGATGGAAAACCAGTGCCGCGTGGGTCTGATGCGTATGGAACGCGCGATCCGCGAGCGTATGTCTTCCGTCGATATCGACACTGCCATGCCGCATGATTTGATTAACGCAAAGCCGGCAGCAGCAGCTGTTCGTGAATTCTTCGGCTCTTCGCAGCTGTCGCAGTTTATGGATCAGACAAACCCGCTGGCGGAAATTACGCACAAACGCCGTATGTCGGCGTTGGGCCCAGGTGGTCTGACACGCGAACGCGCAGGCTTTGAAGTCCGTGACGTTCACCCGACACACTATGGCCGTATCTGCCCAATTGAAACGCCTGAGGGTCCGAACATTGGTCTGATC
Source organism: Alphaproteobacteria bacterium (assembly GCA_041743265.1). GTDB lineage: Bacteria > Pseudomonadota > Alphaproteobacteria > Micavibrionales > UBA2020 > UBA2020. The sequence goes on from JBGTNC010000307.1 coordinate 1,292, forward strand.
AACTCGCTCTCCACCTATGCCCGCATCAACCAGTACGGCTTCATTGAAAGCCCGTACCGCAAGATCGTGAACGGTAAAGTGACAGACGAAGTTGTTTACATGTCCGCGATGGAAGAGGGCAAGTACACGATTGCGCAGGCCAACGCCGAGCTGGATGAAAAAGGGGCGTTCATGAACGACCTGATTTCTTGCCGCAAAGGTGGGGATTACATCCTCAGCCCAAGCGAACAGATCGACCTGATCGACGTATCGCCAAAACAGATCGTTTCCGTTGCTGCGGCGCTCATCCCGTTCCTTGAGAACGACGATGCGAACCGTGCGTTGATGGGCTCGAACATGCAACGTCAGGCCGTGCCTTTGCTGCGCTCCGATGCGCCGCTCGTGGGTACGGGTATGGAAGGCGCCGTGGCGCGCGATTCCGGTGCTGCGATTACTGCGCTGCGCTCGGGTATCGTCAACCAGGTGGATGCTGACCGTATCGTTATTCACGCGACGGAAGAAAAAGACAGCTCCAAAGCAACTGTTGATATTTACAAGCTGAAAAAGTTCCAGCGTTCCAACCAGTCCACCTGTATTACACAGACACCACTGGTAAAAGTGGGCGACAAAATCGAAGCCGGTGACATCATCGGTGACGGTCCGTCCACGGATCTGGGTGAACTGGCTCTGGGCCGTAACGTGCTGGTCGCGTTCATGCCTTGGAACGGTTACAACTTTGAAGATTCCATTTTGATCTCCGAACGCATTGCGCGCGACGACGTCTTTACCTCGATCCACATTGAGGAATTTGATGTCATGGCGCGTGATACCAAACTGGGTCAGGAAGAGATTACCCGCGATATTCCAAACGTGGGTGAAGAAGGCCTGAAGCAGCTGGATGAAGCCGGTATCGTTTACATCGGTGCCGAAGTCAAAGCGGGCGACATCATGGTGGGCAAGGTGACACCGAAAGGTGAATCGCCAATGACACCGGAAGAAAAACTGCTGCGCGCCATCTTTGGTGAAAAAGCATCCGACGTAAAAGACACATCCCTCCGCGTACCTCCGGGTATTATCGGTACGGTTGTTGATGTACGTGTCTTCTCCCGCCGTGGCGTGGATAAAGATCAACGTGCGCTGTCGATTGAACGTGCTGAAATCGAACGTCTTGCAAAAGATCGCGACGATGAACGCCGCATTTACGAACGCGGTTACTACAACCGCATGAAAGAAGTGCTGGTCGGCAAAACAGTTGTGAAGCCAGTCGAAGGTCTGAAAAAAGGCGAGAAGATCACGGAAGAAGCACTGGATATGGTGCGTAAATCCGAATGGCGCGAAGTTGTGATCGACAACGACAAAGCCATGGGCGACATCGAAAGCATGGGCCAGACATTTGATCGCGCGATTGAAGATCTGACACAGCGTTTCGAAAACAAAGTCGAGAAACTGCAGCGCGGTGATGAACTGCTGCCAGGCGTCATGAAAACCGTCAAGGTCTTCATTGCCGTTAAACGCAAACTGCAGCCCGGTGATAAAATGGCCGGCCGTCACGGTAACAAGGGTGTTGTGTCCAAGATCATGCCGATCGAGAACATGCCTTTCCTGGAAGACGGCACACATGTTGATATCGTACTGAACCCCTTGGGTGTTCCGTCACGTATGAACGTGGGCCAGATTCTCGAAGCGCACCTTGGTTGGGCTTCTGCCCGTCTGGGCAAGCAAATCGGCGAGCTGGTGGATCAGTGGCATACACTGACCGGCGGCGAGCGCGAGAAAATTGAAGGCGAGTTGAAAGACAAGCTGAAAACCGTTTACGGCGAAAAGGCGTATAAAGAAGACGTCTCCACGCTGAAAATGGATGAGCTGATTGAAATGTGCAACAACATCAAAGGTGGCGTGCCAATGGCAACGCCGGTATTTGATGGCGCGGTCGAGGCTGACATCGACGTATTGCTGAAAGCGGCAGGTTTGTCGACTTCCGGTCAGGTGCGTCTGATTGATGGCCGTACCGGTGAATACTTCGAACGTCAAGTGACGGTCGGTTACAAGTACATCTTGAAACTGCACCACTTGGTCGATGACAAGATCCACGCACGTTCCATTGGCCCGTACTCCCTCGTCACACAGCAGCCGCTGGGTGGTAAGGCGCAGTTCGGTGGTCAGCGTTTCGGGGAGATGGAGGTCTGGGCGCTGCAAGCCTATGGTGCCGCCTATACCCTGCAGGAAATGCTCACCGTCAAGTCGGATGACGTCGCAGGCCGTACAAAAGCCTACGAATCTATCGTCCGTGGCGATGACACGTTTGAAATCGGTATCCCTGAGTCCTTCAACGTATTGGTGAAGGAATTGCGGTCACTGGGTCTGAACGTTGACCTGAAGCAAACCAGCAATAACTGATTGAACAGAGAATTGGAGTATCACCATGAATGAAGTCATGAATCTTTTCGGTCAGGTAAGCGGCACGCAGAGCTTTGACCAGATCCGTATTTCCATCGCAAGCCCAGAACAAATTTTGTCCTGGTCTTACGGGGAGATCAAGAAACCCGAGACCATTAACTACCGTACCTTCAAGCCGGAAAAAGACGGCCTGTTCTGTGCGCGTATTTTTGGCCCTGTAAAGGATTACGAATGCCTTTGCGGTAAATACAAACGTATGAAGTACAAAGGCATTATCTGCGAGAAGTGCGGCGTTGAAGTCACGCTCTCCAAGGTACGCCGCGACCGCATGGGTCATATCCAGTTGGCAGCGCCTGTTGCGCACATCTGGTTCTTGAAATCCCTGCCATGCCGCATCGGTTTGATGATGGACATGACTCTGAAGGATCTTGAGAAAGTACTGTATTTCGAGAGCTTTATTGTGATCGATCCAGGCATGACCACGCTGAAACCCTTGCAGCTGCTGACTGAAGAAGAATATGCAGACGCGCAAGACAAATTCGGCGAAGACTCTTTCAAAGCCGGTATCGGCGCAGAAGCCTTAAAAATTCTGCTGTCCGAACTTAATCTGGAAGCAGAAAAAACCAAGCTGGAAGAAGACCTGATTGCGGCTGCCGGTTCTGATGCCAAGAAAAAGAAAATCGTAAAGCGCTTGAAGCTGATCGACGCTTTCTTGACATCTTCCACCCGTCCGGAATGGATGGTTCTGGATATCGTACCGGTTATTCCGCCTGAACTGCGCCCGCTGGTGCCGTTGGATGGTGGTCGTTTTGCGACGTCAGATCTGAACGATCTGTATCGCCGCGTGATCAACCGTAACAACCGTCTGCGTCGTCTGATCGAACTACGTGCGCCCGATATTATCGTGCGTAACGAAAAACGTATGCTGCAGGAAGCTGTGGATGCGCTGTTCGACAACGGTCGTCGTGGCCGCGTGATTACAGGCGCCAACAAGCGCCCGCTGAAATCACTGGCAGACATGCTGAAAGGTAAGCAAGGTCGCTTCCGTCAGAACTTGCTCGGTAAACGTGTCGACTATTCCGGTCGTTCGGTGATCGTGGTAGGCCCTGAACTGAAACTGCACCAGTGCGGTCTTCCCAAGAAGATGGCGCTCGAGCTGTTCAAGCCGTTTATTTACAACCGTCTGTCGCTGTACGGATTGGCCTCTACGGTCAAAGCTGCCAAGCGCATGGTGGAAAAAGAACGTCCGGAAGTGTGGGATATCCTCGAAGAGGTTATCCGCGAGCACCCCGTACTTCTGAACCGTGCGCCAACACTGCACCGTCTGGGTATCCAAGCGTTTGAACCGACGCTGATCGAAGGTAAAGCGATCCAGCTGCACCCGCTGGTCTGTACCGCGTTCAACGCCGACTTTGACGGTGACCAGATGGCTGTACACGTACCGCTGTCGATTGAATCGCAACTTGAAGCCCGCGTTTTGATGATGTCCACAAACAACATCTTGCGTCCGGCCGATGGTAAACCGATTATCGTTCCGTCTCAGGATATCGTTCTGGGTCTTTACTATCTGTCGCTTGCGGCGGATGGTCTGCAAGGTGAAGGCTTGATCTTCAAAGACCTCAGCGAAATCGAGATGGCGCTGTTCACAAAAGATGTCACGCTGCATACACGTATCAAAGCCCGCTTTGATACCGTTGATGCAGACAACAAACCGATTACACGTATTGTCGAGACAACACCGGGCCGTATGATTATGGCGCAAGTGTTGCCGCGTCATCCGAACGTACCGTTTGAAGTGATCAACCGCATTTTGACCAAAAAAGACGTATCGAACCTGATCGACGTGGTGTATCGCCACTGCGGTCAGAAAGAGACTGTTATTTTCTGTGACCGTATGATGGCGCTGGGTTTCCAGCACGCGTGCAAAGCAGGTATTTCCTTCGGTAAAGATGACCTCATCATTCCGGAAGCGAAAGTTAAACTGGTCAACGAAGCCAAAGAACGCGTTAAAGAATTCGAACAGCAATACCAAGACGGCCTGATCACTAAAGGTGAGAAATACAACAAGGTCGTGGATATTTGGTCTTCCTGCACGGATGACGTAACGAAGGAAATGATGGATGTCATCTCCAAACCCGGTGAAAAAGGCTATATGAACGCCGTTTACATGATGGCGCATTCAGGGGCGCGTGGTTCCACACAGCAGATTCGTCAGCTGGCTGGTATGCGCGGTCTGATGGCTAAACCGTCGGGCGAGATTATTGAGACACCGATTATTTCTAACTTTAAAGAAGGTCTGACCGTTCTTGAGTACTTTAACTCCACCCACGGTGCCCGTAAGGGTCTGGCGGATACGGCGTTGAAGACAGCGAACTCCGGTTACCTCACCCGCCGTCTGGTGGATGTGGCACAGGATGCGATCATTACCGAAGTCGATTGCGGCACTGAAAACGGTTTCACCGTTCAGCCCGTGATTGAAGGCGGCGATGTGATCGTGGCGCTGTCCGAGCGTATTCTGGGTCGTAGTGCATCCAAGGATGTACTGGATCCGTTGACGGATGCAGTGATTGTACCTGCCGGCGAGATCATCGACGAAGCAACGTCCGAGCAAATCGAAACAGCGGGTATTGATACCGTGCTGGTGCGTTCTGTCCTGACATGCGAAAGCAAAGAAGGTATTTGTGCGAAGTGCTATGGCCGCGATCTGGCCCGTGGTACTGCCGTGAACATCGGTGAAGCTGTCGGCGTTATGGCCGCGCAGTCGATCGGTGAGCCTGGTACACAGCTGACCATGCGTACGTTCCACATTGGTGGTGCGGCTCAGCGTGGTGCGGCGCAAACCTCTGCCGAAGCTGCTTTCGAAGCAACTGTTGAAATCCGCCAGAAGAACGTGGTGACGAACTCCGAAGGTGTTCAGATCATCATGGGTCGTAACACGGAAGTCATCTTGCTGGATGGTAAAGGCCGCGAACGTGCGAACCACCGTCTGCCATATGGTGCCAAATTGCTTGTCAACGATGGTGACAAAGTCAAAAAAGGCAACAAACTGGCAGAGTGGGACCCCTATACCGTGCCAATTATCACGGAAAAAGACGGTTCTGCCGTTTACGGGGATCTGGTCGAAGGTATGTCCATCCGTGATGAAATGGATGAAGCTACCGGTATCTCGTCCAAGGTTGTGACCGATTGGCGTCAGAACCCGCGCGGAACATCGCTCAAGCCGCGTATCATGTTGACGGATTCTTCCGACAAAGTGATTAAGCTGCCGAACGGTCTGGAAGCCAACTACTACATGCCTGTCGGCGCGATCCTGAACATCGAAAACGGTGCGATGGTGAAAGCTGGTGACATTGTGGCACGTATCCCGCGTGAAACGTCCAAAACCCGCGATATTACGGGTGGTCTGCCCCGCGTGGCAGAACTCTTCGAAGCGCGTCGTCCAAAAGACTTCGCCATTATCTCGGAAATCGACGGTCAAGTGGAATTCGGCAAGGATTACAAATCCAAGCGCCGCATTATCGTCAAGCCGACCGATGGCAAAGGCGAGCCACGCGAGTACCTGATCCCGAAAGGCAAACACGTTGCCGTGAACGAAGGTGACTACGTTCGCAAGGGTGATGCACTGCTCGATGGTTCCATGGTGCCGCATGACATTCTTTCCGTCATGGGTGTGGAAGCACTGGCTGACTACCTGATCAACGAAGTGCAAGACGTTTACCGTCTGCAAGGTGTGAAGATCAACGACAAGCACATCGAGGTGATTATTCGCCAGATGCTGCAAAAAGTTGAGATCACAGATGCAGGCGATACAACACTGCTCTCCGGCGAGTTGGTGGATCGTGAAGAAATGGACGAGTTGAACGCACGTCTTGGCAGCCCCGACAAACGGGCCGCCAAAGGTGCACCGGTTCTGCAAGGTATTACCAAAGCGTCCTTGCAAACACGTTCCTTTATCTCGGCCGCTTCCTTCCAGGAAACGACACGTGTTCTGACCGAAGCCGCGATCAACGGCAAAGTCGACAAGCTGATCGGCCTGAAAGAAAACGTCATCGTCGGTCGTCTGATCCCGGCTGGTACAGGTGCTTTCGTACACAAACTGAAGCGCATTGCATCGGAGCGTGATACAGCAGCATTGGCAGCAAACGCCGCCAATATCCCGCTGGAAAACGATAACATCACCGCACTGGAAGCCGAGGCTGAAGCAGAATCTGCTGAAGTTAAAGCCAAAGGTCGCGCTGCCAGCTAAGACGGCAACGTCTGATAAAAAGAATATCCCCCGCACGGTTTGCCCTGCGGGGGTTTTCTTTTGCGGCTGCTTTTCGGTTTGCGGGGCCAGCGGCTGCGTGCTAGGTTCGGCCTATTCCAATTTATATATTTTTGTGCAGGAGTTTCTTGATGTCTCTCGATTACAACAAAGATGAAACCGTATTGTTTGAATTCCGCGTGGCCGACGGCAAGGCGCCGACCATGGCAGCGTTTCAAAAGAATTTTGGTCTGGGCGATCATGAAGTAGATCATGGCTATACTTTTATCCCGATGGGGAAAGACAGCTTTCTGACGGTGATTACGCGTGATGCAGCAGACCGCGTACAGGCAGAAAAACATCCGGATGTGGTCGGCGTTTTTTCCAATGGTCGTGTCGATGCTTTCGAAAAAGGTGCGGATCACCCTAAAAACGGCGGTTTTGGCACCTTCGGCCCGCCAAAAATGTAAGGCTTTCCGGCCTTTTCGGCGCAATATTTGAGCCGGCCCCTATAAATGCTATACTCCCAAAAGCGGCAGCAAAATGTTGCCGCTTTTTTTGCGATTGGATGTCCACCCTATTTGGGCTTGGGGGGGGCTTGGTGGTAAGCGTTACTTGAGTGCGGTCTTCCTGTGTGGGATTGAGAGCATGGATAATAAAAAAGATAGTATGACGAAATTATCCGCATGGGGGCATCTGGATTTTGTGCCGGAGTATGTTTCACTCGCTGTTTTAAGAGAAGATTACTGCGACCAAGAAACTGTAGATGCAGCATTACAGCTTTTGTGGAAAGAAAAGCCTGCCTTTTTACAGGTGCAGGGGCACTTAGAATATAAGGGTATCGATCAGCCTTATCTGATGGAGCTGGCGCAGATTGTCGATTTTTTCAAACAAGAAGCAAAAGATAAAGTTTCTATTCCGCAAACTCGTTTGGGAATGTTGGATCTGATTTTTGAACTGAGCCGCAGGTTGCGTAAATCTTTAGGTCTGGAAGATCGTAAGATCATGGGTAAACCATTGGCAGAGAGCATTGAATCCCCAATGCCAAGTTTACCTGTGCTGCCCATTAAAACGCTAGAGGGGCGCAATGATTATTTTGGCGTTACGCAAGAGGTCGTAGACGACATCATCGCATCGGTCGAAAAGCAGTATCCCTATATCCTGTTTGAGCTTGTTGAGGTACTGCGTCATGAAAGCATTTGGCCGTGGGATGTGGTGGCTGAACTTAATAGATTGTGCCTTCAGGTTTCCAATGTCGATACACAGGATAAAGAGTATACAGGTTGGTTATTAAGATGTGTCCCGAGTGAATTGGGCCGTCGAATTTCATGTGTATGGGAAGTTAATATTGGGAAACCAGAAAGACCTGCATCATGTTTAGGGCCACTGGCATCCATTTATCGGTGGTTTTCGCGGAAGATAGGCTTTAGTCGTTTATTGAGCTAATTCCTATAAATGCTATACTCCCAAAAGCGGCAGCAAAATGTTGCCGCTTTTTTGCAATCAGGTACATCCCCATGGACGCGGCACAAAAGCGCAAAGTACAGGCGGATATGTTCGAGCATAGTTATCTCGAATGGAATCTGATGCGCAGTCTGGCCTTTGGCGAGCGGGACTGGATTTTGATGTGCAGCGTCTTGTTCTGGCTGGATCAGAAGCGCGAGCTGTTGAGCTGGGCTGGCGGCATTGGTATGACGCTGGGCATCTTTTTTATCGGGCCCATCTACGGATTTTTTATTTACTGGCTGGGCAAGCGTATTTTTCTGTACCGCAAAAAACGCGGGCATCTTCCCAAGACGGTTAAAGATGCCAAAGGCATTACATGGATTTCAACGATTATCCTGATGCCGCTTATGGTCTTGATCAGCTGGCAATCTTACGATTTATATTTCCAAAGCTATGATAGCGTGGTGGCATGGTCGAAAGCGCCGCCGGATAACAAGCAAAAGAACAATATTCCGCTATCGCGCACGCCGATTTATTCACCCTAGCCAAAAACAAAAAAAGAAAAACAAAAGCTAAAGGCGGAACCGGAGTTCCGCCTTCGCTTGTGTGTGTAGTTTTAGGTATGTGTGTGTAAAAGTACTTTAGTAAACGGTATTAAGGCTTAAACGCTGCACGCACTTGTGTTTGCAGGGCAGGTGTTGTGGCTTGCGGGTCGTTCTGGTTTGCGCTGAACAACTGGGCATTTGCGGCGGCATAGGTGGGGGCGGCGCGTGCTTTTTGTTCGGCCACAGTCAGGCCTGTTTCGCAAATGTCGATCACAGGAGCAAGCGCCGCTGCATGTGCCGGGTTGCGTGCGACATAGGCCTTCAGAATGGTGCCAAGATCACGGCAGAATTCTTTCAGGTTGCCCGCTGTGCCATCCGGCTTGGTGCCATAGGCGACATCCAGATATTTACCGCGATGGTGCGCTACGTTATAGCGTCCCAGTTGCAGGCGCTGTTGCCAGCCTTCTTGATCGGGCAGCAGGCCGTAATCGGCCAGCAAGCCTTTGACGGCATCGCGGCTTTCGGGGTCACGCAAGACAGCGTGGGTGAAGGGAACAGCCGCCAATGCGCCCAGCTGCCCCGCATCAAAGCCACGGGCTTCAATCCGCTTGCCGGTAGGTCTGCCTTGGTCATCGCGGATATTGCAGACTTTGAAGTCGGTATAGACAAAGGTTTCGGCAAGGTCGTAGTTGGAGCGGGTATTGAGGCCCAGATCTTTCAGTTCTTCAAACCGCACGGGGGTTTCCGGCCAGACTAGGTTTTGTTGCTGGTCGTAGTAAAACAGCATTTCGGTTTTAAAAACCTGTTCGGCGTGTTTGCGAATGAAATCTTCGCCGTCTTTTGCCGTCAGGATACTGTCGGGGATGCCGCCATCCTTGCCAAAGGCTTCATAGAAGGCCGCGCGCGGGTTTGTGTTCAGGCGTTGGTGTTCTTTGCCCTCCGCATATGCGGGATAGTTTGAAAACAGGCCATAGATCGCCCCGTTCAAAGCATAGCCCGTGGTCAGCAGGTCGCGCAGATCATCCGGGTCTTTATAGCTTAGACTGACTTGCGTGCTGGTGCAGAGCAGGGTGACTTTTAAAAATTCAGGTGCCTTGAAAAGCCCCATGCCTTTGACAAGCCCGCGCGCACGGTCGCGGTCCACCAGATTTTCTTTGGCGCTGTCCAGCGTTGCAAAGGGTAGGAGTGCGGCATCACTGGGCGTCAGGCCGTTTTCACGGATGACTTGTGTATAGTCTTTCCATGCTTGCGTGATTTCCGCGTTCAGCTGCGCGGTTTCTGTTACACGGAAGGGCGGGCTTGCGTATTCAACCGCGCTTGCCATTTCCAGCTGCGGGTTATGGCCCCGTTCTTTCAGCTTGCCAATCAAATCGCTACATTCTTGCGATGTGGCGGCAACGGGTTTGCCATCTGCGCCTTTGCGGTAGAGGTAGATTTCGGTTTCAAAGCCGATGTATTGCTGTTCCGGCTTCTGGCCGTTGCCGCGATACAGCGGTACGACATCGTTGATGCTGTTAATACGGGTAAGGTCGTCGTTACGTACGTCGGTCATGTTATCCTGCCTTTGTGTAGCGCAAATGTTGCGCCGTTATCTGGCGCGGGCGATGAAGCCTTCG
>JBGTNC010000308.1:0-2696 GCA_041743265.1 Alphaproteobacteria bacterium
AATGGCGGTATTGTCCACCATGTTATCGCGCCCGCCGACACCGAAAAGAACGGGCGTTTCAATTTTTTCAAGCACGCCTGACGCATTCAATTGCGCGGCGGAGCGGTACATGCTTTCGATATAAGCAACAGTTGGATCTTCCGCTTTCAAATCACGCGGCATAAACATCAGCGTTTTATGCAGGCGCATACGAATAGGGTTTTGATCTTTCCGGTCACGCCGAGCCGTGACAATTTTATGTACCGCACGACGGCGCCCGTTTTTCATGGCAACATCACCAAAGCCCAAGGCAACGGCGGTCGCAAAAGCCTTTTGTAAAAAGGCTTTTTTAAGCGGCGGTGTGTTCATATCCACGAAAGGTGTCGCCAGCACGGCAGCATCAAAATCTGTTTTGTTTTTATCCAAGTAGCGCAAGGCCACCTGCCCGCCCATCGAATGTGTGCTGAGAAAAACGGGCGCGCCCGCAACAGGCTGCACGATTGTTTTTCTGAATTGTTCGAGGTCTTCAATATGATCATCCAAAATCGCGGGGCGTTGTCCGGGCTTGCCTGATTTTCCTGCGATGACTTTATCGGAGCCGCCGTGGCCCGCCCAATCCATCATCCAGACGGCGTAACCGCGATCCAGATAATTGCGGATGGTTTCAAAATAGGCATCCGTAAAGTCTGCATAGCCCGTTGTCATCACAACGGTGCCCTTGCACGCCCCTTCGGGGGCCGCATGGCCGGTACCGATTTTTTTACCGTGTCGATTGGTAAAAGAACCTTCCTGCCATGCATCTGGTGGAAAAAACTTCTCCAGATGATTCATGCTGCCGGTATCTTTCCTCAAATCCTGCGAACTGAAATAGTGTTTGATTATAACGGGAAAACAGCTGATCACCAAACGCCAATGGCGCAGGGGTTTTGTGCGCTGCAAAAGATTCCGCATAAAAAAACGGCCCTGACGTTGTGACAGGGCCGTTTTTAAACATCTTTTATTTATGTCAATGTTCCATCGCGCGGATAATGCCATCGCACATCGCTTTGGCATCGCCCAGCAGCATCATGGTGTTGTCATAAAAGAAAAGCTCGTTATCAATACCAGCATAACCGGAACCGAGGGAGCGTTTTACAAACAAAACCGTACCCGCTGATTCCACATCCAGAATCGGCATCCCGAAGATGGGGGACGCTGGATCTTTCTTCGCAGCCGGATTGGTGATGTCATTCGCGCCGATAACAAAAGCCACATCGGTCTGGCTGAAATCGCGGTTAATTTCTTCCAGCTCTTGCACTTCTTCATAGGGCACGTTGGCTTCGGCCAACAGCACGTTCATGTGGCCCGGCATACGGCCTGCCACAGGGTGAATGGCATAGCGTACTTTCACGCCTTCCTTTTTCAGCATGTCTGCCATTTCGCGCAGCGCGTGCTGTGCTTGCGCCACCGCCATGCCATAGCCCGGCACGATGATCACACTGGAAGCATTTTTCATGATGAAGGCGGCATCTTCGGCGGAACCGATTTTGACAGGCTTATCCGATGCCGCTGCTGCCGCACCGCCCGCTGCCGCTTCACCACCGAAGCCGCCCAGAATGACGTTGAAGAAAGAACGGTTCATGCCCTTGCACATGATGTAGCTCAGGATCGCACCTGAAGACCCCACCAGCGCGCCCACAATAATCAGCAGATTGTTTTGCAGCGTAAAGCCAATACCCACCGCCGCCCAGCCAGAGTAGCTGTTCAGCATAGATACAATCACCGGCATATCCGCGCCGCCGATCGGGATGATCATCAAAACGCCCAGCGCGAAGGCCAGTGTCACAATCATCCAGAAAACAAAGGTTGATTCAGTTGCACAGAGCAACACGATCAAGAAAACCAGAAGCCCGCCCAGCGCGGCGTTCAACATATGCTGGCCTTTGAACACCAAAGGCTTGCCCGTGATAATCCCCTGCAATTTACCAAAGGCCACGATAGAGCCTGTAAAGGTCACCGCACCAATGGCAACACCCAGAGCCATTTCAATCAAGCTACCCACATGAATATCACCGGGCGTGCCAATGCCATAGGCTTCGGGGTTGTGAAAAGCCGCTGCTGCAATAAAGACAGCCGCCAGACCCACAAGGCTATGAAACGCAGCAACCAATTGCGGCAGCGCTGTCATTTCAATCTTTTTGGCAATCACGGTACCGATACCGCCGCCGATTAAAACACCCAGCACGATCATGCCGTAAGACTGCACGCCGTCCAGCATCAAGGTTGTTACAATGGCCAGCGCCATGCCCGAGATACCAAACATCAAGCCGCTTTTGGCTGTTTGCGGGCCAGACAGGCCACGCAGCGCCATGATGCAGCAGATGGAAGAAACGAGATAGGCCAGCAGAGGAATTGTCATCGGCATAATATCAGGCTCCCTGTTTCTTTTTCTTGGCAAACATCTGCAACATGCGATGCGTCACAATAAACCCGCCAAAAATATTGACGGAAGCGAGGATGACCGCAAAGAAGCCCATCCATTTCGACAGGTTCCAGTCGCTGGGCCCCGCGGCAATCAAAGCACCCACGATAATCACAGATGAAATCGCGTTCGTGACCGCCATCAAAGGCGAGTGCAGCGCAGGGGTGACACGCCAAACGACGTAGTAACCGACAAAACACGCCAGCACGAATACGGTCAAACCCACCACAAAGAATGGCATGGTAACGGCATTACC
>JBGTNC010000309.1:0-13078 GCA_041743265.1 Alphaproteobacteria bacterium
GGTCAATATCGGGGAATGGCAGGCCAGTCATCTGAATTTATTGCGCTTTCCGCTTTGGTTTTGAATTTAAAGGTATTTATACTCCCTAGAGCCTGCCTTTGACCACGCTTTTTTATTGCAATGCGGACGGGCTTCGTGTTACCAAACCATCCAAGAGGTAGATTATGAGAAGTGCACGCGACCGCCTGAACAAACACCTGAATCTGGACAACCTGAAGCTGATCGACGATATCGCCCGTGTGGCGACCGGCGCGCTTGGGTCTTTCAGCGAAGTACGCCATCAAGTTAAAACACTGGTACGCCAACGCGTAGACCAGATGATTACCGAAATGGATATGGTCAGCCGTGAAGAATTTGACCGCGTGGAGGCTATGGCCGCCCGCGCCCGCGACCGCCAGGAAGAACTGGAAGCGCGTCTGGCTGTACTGGAACAAAAACTGGGCCTGAAAGTTAAAAAATCAGCCCCGAAGAAAACCGCAAAAACAAAAAAAGCCACCGGTGCCAAAAACAAGTCCGGCGCAAAAAGGAAACCAAAGTCATGATCGGTGCTCCGTTCGAACTATCGCACGATGATAACAACCCGCTGGATATGGTCGAAGAACTGGCTGAATCCAAAGGCTGGAAATTTACGCGCACCACAGATGATTTTATGGTCATGAGCCTGCCGGGCGAACGCGGCCCGCTGGAAGTCTGGCTGGAATGGCAAGATGAATTTTCTGCGCTGCTGTTCAACTGCACCATGGTGTCTGTTGAAATTTCTGCAAACCAGCACGAAATGGCAGCCCGCGCGTTGGAGCAAATTAACCAGAACCTCTGGCTGGGTCACTTTGACCTGTCGACCAAAGGCCTGCAACCGACCTTCCGGCACACCATGTTGCTGCGTATGATCCCTTCCGGCATTGCGATTGATATTGTGCATGATGTGATTGAAATCGCGCAGGCAGAATGCAACCGCTTCCACAGCACGTTTCAGCTGGTGCAAGCCGGTGATGTGCGCTTGCAGGAAAACCTCAGCGCGGCCGTATTCGAGACGATCGGCGAGGCATAATGCGACTGCTTCTCGTCGGCTGCGGCAAGATGGGGCAAGCCCTGCTGGAACGCTGGCAGGCGCTGAAACTTTATCAGGACATTTACGTCATTGAGCCGTCCGGCATTGCAGCCGACGTGCCACATGTGCAGCAGCTGGGCGACCTGCCCGTCTCTTTTCATCCTGACGTTATTGTCTTTGCCATCAAACCGCAAATTCTGCCCGATGTGATCGGCCCTTATCACCGCTTTACCGACAAGGGCGCGATGGTGCTGTCGATTGCGGCTGGCAAACCCATCAGCTTTTTTACCGATCACTTGGGCGACAACGCGGCAATTGTCCGCGCCATGCCCAATACACCCGCCGCGATTGGTGAAGGCATGACCGTTGCCTGCGCGAATGATGCCGTGACGGATGCACAAAAAACGCAGGCGCAAAAACTGCTCTCCGCCGTGGGTAAATTCTTGTGGGTGGATGACGAGAAATTGCTGGATCCCGTCACAGCCCTCTCCGGTAGCGGCCCTGCCTATATTTTCCTGCTCATCGAAGCTATGGCACAAGCGGGCGAAAAACTGGGCCTGCCCGCCGATATGGCACAAACCCTTGCCCGCCAAACCGTAATAGGTAGCGCCGCTTTGGCCAAAGAAAGCGCCGATACACCTGCGAGAACCTTGCGCGAAAACGTCACCAGCCCCGGCGGCACCACCGCTGCGGCCCTGGCCGTGCTGATGCGCGATGACAACGGGATGCAAGAGCTGTTCAACCAAGCCCTCGCCGCCGCATCCAAACGTGCGGAAGAATTATCTAGTTAAGTTAAGTTGATTACTTCTTGTTATTCGTACCCAAGCCGATTTCTTTGGCAAGGTTGCTGCGGCGTTTGGCGTAGCTGGGGGCGACCATGGGGTAGTCTGGTGGCAGGTTCCATTTTTCGCGGTATTGTTCCGGTGTCATGTCATAGGCCGTTTTCAAATATCGTTTCAGCATTTTCATTTGCTTGCCGTCTTCAAGGCAGATCAGATAATCCGGCATCACAGATTTTTTAACGGGCACGGCAGGTTCTTGTTGGGTGGGTGCGTTTGCAACGCCTGATGTTGATCCATCCAGCTCCTGCAATGTTTTATAGACCTGACGCATCAACGCGGGTAAATCCGGCACCGTATTCTGGCTGGCATAACCCGCCACGATTGTGGCTGTGGCGGCAATCAGATCCGGTTTGTGCTTTGTATCGGTCATACAGTTAATCCATGCCTTCTACGGTGCGGTTCTTGTTGGACAGCGTAACATCAGCCGGGCGCAAATAAAAGGGCGCGGGCCGTGTGGCGGCGGCAGCATCACCTTCGCTTGCATACCGGCGCATGGCAATGCGCGCGGCATCGGCAGCATCCGCCAGTGTTTCAAACACCGTGGCACCTTCCACAAAAGGCAATAATTTTTGCGCGGCATCGCCGGAGATCACCACAGGCATTTTTTCGGCCTTCAGGCGTTGGGCGAAAACTTCAGGCGTTTCGTTCACGGGCTGGCCGTGATTTATCTGGAAATACAATTCGGCACGCCATGATTCAACGGCCATCACATTGCAAGCACCCGCCACGGGGGCTGCAAAGAGATCAAAGGTGGACAGACCAATCAAAGGCTTGCCCGCCGCCAGTGCCATGCCCCGCATACCCGCCAGACCGATGCGGATGCCCGTAAAGCTGCCCGGCCCCGTAATGGCGGCCAGCAGGTCGAGGTCATCAAACGTCATCCCTGCTTTGGCAAGGCCAGCCTTGGCATGGGTAATCAGCAAATTGCCCTGATCGCGCATCTCTGGCGTTTGAAAGCTGTAGAGCGTTTCATCCCCGTCTACAAGTGCGACGGAGAGCGTGGTGGTTGCGGTATTGACGGCCAGGCATTTCATTAGACAATCTCGCAGACATCATCAAAGTCAAAACGCGGGCTGCGGGGGAAATCATTGCTGTGATCGGCAAAGCCCAGATTGCACAAAAAGTTGACGCGGAAACGACCGTCTGCAAAAAATTCGGCATTCACGCCGTCTTCATCAAAGCCCGACATGGGACCGCAGCCCAGACCAAAACCCCGCGCAACAATCATGAAATAAGCCGCCTGCAAACTGCTGTTGCGGAATGCTGTATCGGCAATCATTTTTTCATTACCCGCAAACCATGACCGCGCATCCGCATGCGGAAATAATTTTGGCAGATGGTCATAGAACTGCATGTCATGCGCCATGATGGCGGTGGCCGGCGCCTGCATGGTTTTTTCGATGTTATCATCCATCAAAAACGGCTTCAGGCGGGCCTTGGCTTCGGGGCTGCGTACAAAGATAATGCGCAAGGGACAGGCATTGGCGCTGGTGGGGCCAAAGCGCATGGTATCATGCACCTGCCGCAACAAATCATCCGGAACGGGCTGGTCGGTCCATGCGTTTGCGGTGCGTGCGGCACGGAAAAGGAGGTCAAAACCCGCCTCTGTTAATACGTTCTCGGTCATGCTAGACTACCTCGGTTTAACGGTGGTAATGTAAATTATGTTGTCTATTCAAGAACATAAATACACTGCTTTGTACAGTGGTTTGTGCGGTGCCCTTTTCGGGCTCGGCCTGCTGTCGGCTATACCACAAGCAGAGGCCAGCATCCCGCAAGATAACTCAAGCGCGGTTATTTTTCTCTATCAGCGCATTGGCGAAGACACCCTGCCGCAAAGCAGTATTTCTGTTGAGCAATTCAAAGAACATATCCGCGAATTAAAAACGGATGGTTATACCGTGCTGCCGCTGCACCGGATTATCCATGCGCTTAAAAATGGCGATACCCTGCCCCAGAAAACTGTCGCGTTAACACTGGAAGGCGGCTGGCAATCCACCGCCCAAAACGCAATCCCCTTGCTTCTGGAAGCAGAGCTTCCCTTCACCCTGTTTATTTCCAGCGACATGGCAGACGGCAGCCAGCCCAACCACATGGACTGGAAAGAGCTGAAAAACCTCAAGCGCCACAAATTGGTGGAACTGGGCATTTTGCCCGCCGCCTATGTGCATATGACGAGCCAGAGCGCAGAAGAAAACGCAGGGCTCATCAACCGTGCTGTCACAGCCTATCGTGACGCACTGGGCGAGGAGCCGTTGTTTTTTGCCTATCCTTATGGTGAATATTCAAAAGACATCCGCGCGCAGGTCGCAACCTATCCGTTTCTGGCGGCTTTTGCGCTGCAATCGGGCGTGACCTATAGCGCGTCTGACTTTATGACGCTGCCGCGCTTTATTATGACAGATATGTATGGCGATATTGACCGCTTCCGTCTGACCGCCAATGCCCTGCCTCTGCCCGTGACGGACGCGATGCCGGACAATATGGTGCTGGCCGAAAATCCGCCACTGATCGGTTTCACCGTGGCACCTGAACTGAGCGACCTTTCCCGCCTGTCTTGCTTTATCTCAGGCATCGGCAAGGCTGGCATTTTTAAACCGGGTGGCAACCGTGTGGAGATCCGCTTGGAAGAACCATTGCAAGAGCGCCGCACCCGCATCAACTGCACCATGCCCGATGACACGATCATTCCGGGCGAGCCACAAAGCTGGCGCTGGTTCGGCATGCAATTGGTGGCCGATGATGTGCAAGATGATGTGACGGATATGGGATCCGGCCCGATTGAATAAATCGACCACAGTCCAGACATAAAAAAACCCGCCAGATGGCGGGATTTTTTATACGTGTACTTTTTGGCGTTAGCCTTTTTGCACGACAGCGTCATCTGCATCATCTTCTGTCACGACCACCGCTTCGCGGCGCACACCCATGTAGAGCAACAAGGGGGCGGATACATAGATGGACGAGAACGTACCAATCAAAATACCCACGATCATGGCATAGATAAAGCCCTGAATAACCGCACCGCCAAAGGTGGCCAGTACAATCATCACCACAAGCGTTGTGCTACTGGTAATCATGGTGCGCGACAGTGTTTCGTTGATGGCAAGGTTAATGACCTCTGTCAGCGGTTTTTTGCGATATTTGCGCAGCATTTCACGGATACGGTCAAACACGATTACTGTATCGTTCACGGAATAACCTGCCACCAGCAAGACGGCAGCGACCGTGGAGAGGTCAAATTCCATGCCTGTCAAAATGAAGAACAACAGCGTTGCAAAAACGTCATGCACCAATGTGGCCAAACTTGCGACACCAAACTGCCATTCATAGCGCATCCAGATATACAGCAAGATACCGATCATGGAATAAGCAAAGGCCTTGACCCCCGTGACAATCAATTCTTTACCAACCTGTGGGCCGACATATTCCACGCGGCGGAATTCTACATCTTTGCCCAGTGCATTTTGCACTTCGGCGGACATGGCTTTTTGGGTGGCGGTATCCGCTTCCTGACCGGGCACTTTGATCATGAAGGTATCTGCGCCAAATTCTTGAATAATCGGCTTGCCTGCGCTCAGGTTACCCAGCTTGCCGCGCACGTCTTCCACTTGCATGGCGCTGGTTGTTTTCACTTCCATCAACAAACCACCGGTAAAATCGATACCGAAGTTCAAGCCTTTGGAGAAAAGCAAAAACACAGCCCCCAAAACCATCAGCATGGACAAAACCATGGCAGGTTTGTGAAACGACATAAAGTCGATTTTGGTTTCATCTTTAATCAGGCGGATACGAAAAGCCATAACGGGTTATCCTTGAAATTCCAGTGTGGTTTACAGCTCGAGCACGGAGGGGCGCGTTTTGCGCAACCATGCAATCACCATCAGACGCGTAATCATAATGGCCGAGAAAAGCGATGTCAGAATGCCGATGCTCATGGAAACGGCAAAGCCTTTGACGGGGCCTGTACCGAAGGAGAACAAGATCAGCGCGACAATCAACGTGGTCAGGTTTGCATCCACAATCGTGGACATCGCCTGTTTGTAACCTGTATCTACCGATGACAGAACAGAGCGGCCACGGCGAATTTCTTCGCGGATACGCTCATAAATCAACACGTTCGCATCAACCGCCATACCGATCGTCAGGACGATACCGGCAATCCCCGGCAATGTCAGCGTTGCTTGCAAAATCGACATGACCGCAAAAATAAACGCGATGTTGAAAGTAAGCGCAACACTGGCAAACAGGCCGAACAGACCGTAAAAACCCAGCATCAAAACAACGACGAAGCCAAAGGCATAAACCGTCGCTTTTTTACCGGATGCGACCGAGTCAGAACCCAAGGTTGGGCCAACGCTGCGTTCTTCAACCACTTTCAGTTCCGCAGGCAAAGCACCCGCACGCAACAGCAAGGCCAAATCGGCTGCTTCTTTGACGGTAAAGCCGCCGCTGATCTGCCCAGCACCGCCGCAGATAGCAGACTGGATATTCGGCGCGGTAATAATTTCACGATCGAGCACGATGGCAAAAGGCTTGCCGATGTTTTCTTTGGTCACATCACAAAAGCGTTTCGCGCCAATGGAGTCAAAACGGAAGGAAACAATCGGGCCTTGCTGGTCAAAGGACGGCTGCGCATCTGTCAGCATCTCGCCCGTCACCAGCGCACGTTTGCGGATCACCAGAGTCTGGCGCGGGTCTTTACGCATCGGCAGACGTTCGGAGAAAGCGCCCACGCGGCCAGACATAGCATCGGGGTCCAGCAGGTGGAATGTCAGCTTGGCTGTTTTACCCAAGAGGTCTTTGATCCGCTCAGGATCATCCACGCCTGGCAATTGCAAAACAATGCGGTCGGAGCCTTGACGCTGGATGATCGGCTCTTTCGTGCCGGTTTCATCTACGCGGCGGCGCACGATTTCGATGGAGTGGTTTACAATCTGTGCCTTGATTTCTTCAAGCGCACGCTCATCCAGTGTGATTTCGACTTGGCCTGTATCGTTATCAATGGTCACGTCGGCGCGGTTATCCAGCTGGCGGGCAAGTTTGTAAGCTGCGTCACGGTCTTGCACCGGCTCACGCAAACGGAAAGAAATACCGTCGCGCTTGGCGCCCATATCGACATAGGCGATTTTTTCTTTGCGCAGATCACGGCGGATGGATTCCACCATGCCTTCCATACGCTCTACCAGCACGGGCTTGATGTCTACTTCCAGCAACAAGTGTGACCCGCCACGCAGGTCAAGGCCCAAGCTGATGGTTTTGTTTGGCATCCAGGAAGGTACTGTCTCCGCAAGCCATGCCTGACGCTCGGCTGACAGCATGTTCGGCATGGCATAGGCCACACCCAGCACACATAACAATGCGGTTAATACAATCTTCCACTTTTCAACATGCAGCATTTGCAAGATCCCATTGTTTGGACTCGGTTAGAATAGGTAGCAAGCCTATTATTTTTTAGCTTTTTTGTTATCTTCGGCCTGCTTGGCTTTGCTTTCGCGCACCAACATAATGCTATGACGCATTGCGGTGACTTCAACGCCATTGCCCAGATCCAGAATGATTTCATCATTGCCGGATAAACGCTTCACCGTCGCATTCAAACCGCCACCGGTGACAATCTTGTCGCCTTTTTCAAGCGCGTCGATCATACGGCGATGGTCTGTAATCCGTTTGTTTTGCGGGCGGATAACCATAAAATAAAATACGACAAAGATCAGCACCAAGGGCGCCAAAGGCCCCAATAGTGAAGGTAGACCCGCAGCACCTGCGGCATCGGCGGCGGCAGTTGCATCGGCTGCAAAAGCGGGGGAAATGAACATTTGCTTTACTCCTTAGAACTCTTAAGATGGCGTGATGTTGTTGGACTGTACTGATCAGCGCCTGTTTTGTCTGGCACTATATTGCTGATTAAGTAAGGAAAAACAACAAAAAACAAAATGCTGCTCCGACATACGGGGTTTCCCGTAAAGCCATTTTCTGCAAAATAAGATCATGACCTCAAAAACAAAAAAACGCATTCTTTATACATTCGGCAGTCTCGTTGCGATTGTTCTGATTTTTATCATTGCCTTATCTTTAAAGTTTCAAGCGCTGTCTGAATACGCCCTGCACCGTGCTGGTTTTCCAGATGCCACGATTGAGCGTGCAGACCTCAGCACCACTGGCACCACCTTTGAAAACATCAAATTACAAAAAGACGGCTGGCAGATAGAAATTGCCAAACTATCCCTTTTCGCCACATGGGACGATCTGCAGGCCACGCGCCTTGGCAGCGTTGAAATAGACGGCGTCCACGCCATTTTGCTGCCGACAGAAAAAGACGAGACACAGGCATCTGGCTTGCCTGCCCTTGCCTTGCCAAAACCTTTCACCC
Source organism: Alphaproteobacteria bacterium (assembly GCA_041743265.1). GTDB lineage: Bacteria > Pseudomonadota > Alphaproteobacteria > Micavibrionales > UBA2020 > UBA2020. The sequence continues at coordinate 8,264 of JBGTNC010000309.1, forward strand.
TGCCCGTGCGCATTGTCGATTTACAGAATGTGCGCGTTTTCTTGCCGAGCCCTATGGGCGACCTGAAGCTGGAACTCGCGGGCAATTTGGTGGATCAAGGTGACCATTACCAAGCAGCACTGGAGATGAAAGGCGATACCGCCGAAAACTTCGCCTTCAACGGCAAGATGACGCTGAAGGCCGAAAAGACCACCGGCATTGCCAGCCTGCATCTGGATATTGATCAGGGCCGTCTTGCCATGGCCACGCCCGATATTGATGTCAAACGTCTGATCGGCTGGGTATCTGCCGAGATAAAACCGGACCAGCCCCTGCCCCTTATCAAAGCGCAGGTTTCCGCAGGCTCCATCAAAACCTACGGCATCCCGCTGCAAGGCGTGAACCTGACCGCCGATATCACCGCCGAAAAAAGCGCGGTTGTTTTACAAGGTCAGGCCTTGAACGACTCTGGCGATATACTGGCCGAAGTCACGCTCGACCGCACCGATCCTGTGCAGGACAAATTACAGATCACGCTGGATACAAAGCTAAAAAATCTGGACGCCTTTGATACGGCGGGCTTGCAAGGCCGCGCCAGTGTTGCCCTTTCCGTCTCTGGCGAAAAGAAACACGCAGCGGATTGGATGGCATGGGAAAATCTGGGCGGTACGGCGGCTGTTTCCGCCAGCAAACTCTCCCTGCCCGGTTTGTTGAAACAGGCCGAAGCCCAAGCCAAGATGGATGTGACTTACAATCCGGATCAACTCACACTGGGTGCCTTGTTCAGCGATGCCGCAAGTTTTAAAGGAATTGTCCTACCGCTGGATGCGCAAAAGCCCGTATCGCTCAATCTGCCCGCTGGCAAAGACCGTGCAGGGCTTGCCTATGATACGCGCAACAAAGTGTTGGGCGTCCGTTTCAAAAACATGGATGTCACCGCGCCCTTATTCTCTGCGCAGCAGGCGCAAGCCAATGTGCAATTATCTTTTGGCAGCGCAGGTTTATCTGGCGTAACGGGCAGCCTTGAAACAGGCGACATTACACATAGCGCAAAACCTGCCGCAATTATTCCGCTGCGCCTGAAAAACACCTTTACCGCGCCCAAGGGCCAGACAGGCGTCATTGGCTTTGATGGCGAGATCACTGAAAAAAATGGTGCCTTCTATGCCACGCTCAAAGGTCAGCACGATTTGCGTAAGAATGTCGGCCAGCTTGATTTCAATATGCCGCCCATGAGCTTTCAACCGCGAATCACCGCGCTCAAAGATATCATCCCGCTTTCCGCAAATTACGCGCAAGATGTCTTTGGCACCATCGGTACTTCGGCACAACTGTCATGGCGTAAAAACAAAAGCACTTGGGAAACCGGCAGCAAGGCCGCCTTGTTTCTCAAAGACGTCACGGGCACGGTTAAAAACAATACCGTTGCAGGCATCAATGCCGTTTTAAATATCGACAGCCTTCTGCCACTGGCCTTTACTGAGGAAAAACTGGCCATCGGTGCCATGAACGTTGGCCTGCCTCTCAATAACGGCGTGATTGTTGCAAGCCTTGATACCCAGAAAAAATTCACCCTGCATCAGGCCGAATGGACACTGGCGGGCGGTACATTGGTTTCCACCCCCTTTAGCTTTTCACTGAATGACATGAACGGACAAGCCACCCTGACCGCGCGCGACCTGCAACTGGCACAGCTGTTCACGATTGCCCCGCTAGATGGCCTGACTGCACAGGGAACTGTTCAGGGCACTTTGCCGTTGGAAGTCCATAACGGCGTGGTTTCTATTAAAAATGGTGTTTTAGAATCAATGGGTTCCGGAAAAATTAGTTATGCACCGCAGGATATCCCCTCCTTCTTACGTGCCAATGGACAGCAGCAAGTGGTCGATTTGCAAGTTGCGCTGAAGGCCTTTGAATTTGAAAGCCTGAAGCTGACCATTGATGGTACACTGGGCAAAGACCAGAAAATCGGCCTGTCTGCCAAAGGTAAAAACCCCGAGTTCTATAGCGGCTATCCGGTCAATATTAATTTAAATGTGGAAGGCCCACTGGAAAATATTCTAAAATACTCACCAGGTGGTCGCCAGATACCGGATAACATCCAAAAACAACTGGAAGAATACGAGCAAAAACATGACAAAAAATGAATTCAACAAAGCCGCCCTGACCCCGATGTTTTTCGGGCTCGGTCTTCTGCTGGCAACAGCCGGTTGCACACCCACTGTTAAAGTGCAGGCACCGGACAAACCCATCGAAATCAACATGAACATTAAAATCGAACAAGAAGTTCGCATCAAGGTCGAAAAAGATCTCGAAAGCGCCTTCGCGGAAGATCCCGAATTGTTCGGCGTGACGAAGTAACCAAGAGCTGAAGGAATAGACTGAAATGAAAAAGACGATTGCAAAAATTCTCTCCGCACTGATGGTCATGGTCGTGGCTATACCGCTTGCTTTTGCCATGTCCGTTGAGATGGCAAAACAGCAAGGCATCATCGGTGAACGCACCGACGGCATGCTGGGCGTTGTAACCGGAGCCACACCGGATGTACAAACGCTGGTCAACCAAACCAATGCCGAGCGCATGGACAGATACAACGCCATCGCTGGCAAGAACGGCACGCCCGTATCGCAAGTGCAAGCACTGGCCGGCAAAAAGCTGATTGAAAAAGCAGGCCCTGGTGAATACATCCAGAACGCAGGCGGCGGCTGGCAGAAGAAATAATATCGGCTACAGCTTAAAGAACAAAAAAGCCACCGTATGAAAATGCGGTGGCTTTTTCTCTACCCGTGCAATTGCGGCTTGCGATAGCCTTGCATATATAACAACGCCGTCAGATCAGAATAACGCACCTGATGCGGCGTGGCGGCAACCACAGCGGGTTTGCCGAAGTAACCAACCCCGACACTGGCTGCCTGCAACATGGGAATATCATTCGCGCCATCACCGACGGACATTGTCATCTCCGGCGTCAGGCCCAGCTTTTTGGTTTCTTCCACCAGCGTTTTGCGTTTGGTTTCTTTATCCACAATCGGCGGGATCACTTCGCCCGTCAAAGCATCGCCGTTGATACCCAGCGTATTGCCGATATTGCGATAGAAACCCAGCGTGCTTGCCACATGGCGCGTAAAAATATCAAACCCGCCCGAAATCAGCACGCATTTGGCACCCAGACGCGACATGGTTTTCACCAGCATCTCCCCGCCTTTCGAATACTTGATTTGCTCAATCGATTCGAAAAGCGCGCTGACAGGCAAGCCTTTGAGCAGCCCGACGCGCAGGCGCAGCGCTTCTTCAAAGTCCAGCTCCCCCCGCATAGCCTGTGCCGTGATGGGGGCAATTTTGTCTTTGATACCCAGATGGGCCGCCAGATCATCCAGCGTTTCGCCTTCAATCATCGTGGCATCCATATCGGCCAGCAGCAGGCGTTTTTTGCGGAAATCATCCAGCGGTTGAACAAAAATATCAAAACCTGTCATGTTTTGTAATTTCTGGCGCAAAACGATGGTCAGTTCGGCACTATTCCCCCGCACAATACAATCGGCCGCTTTGCCGGGGGCCAGCGTATCCAGCCGCAGATCTTCCACACCGGCGGATTTAACGGTGGCGGCCAGTTGCTTTTCAACGGCAGGCGTCAGCCCACCTTCTGTACCTGCAACAATGGTAATAACTGTTTCTTGTGCCATAAGCCTTAAAATCCGTTGACGTAATTTTGCGACAGGAGAATAATAATCCACGCTTCAATAAAGTATATCGATTATTTATCACAAAAGGTGTCCCATGTCGCTGCAACGCCCATCGCAAAAACCCGCCAATCCTAATTTCTCTTCCGGCCCTTGCTCCAAACGTCCCGGCTGGTCCGTGGATAGCCTGAAGAACGCGCTGCTGGGCCGCTCTCACCGTGCAGGCGTTGGCGTCAAGCGCATCATGGAAGTCATCGACAAATCCAAAAGCATTCTGGGCATGCCCGAAGGCTGGCGCTTGGCAATTGTGCCCGGCTCCGATACGGGCGCAGTTGAAATGGCCTTGTGGTCCCTGCTCGGCCCGCGCGGGATTGATGCCTTGAGCTGGGAAGTCTTCGGCAAACTTTGGGTGGTCGATATTCTGAAGCAGTTAAAGCTGGAAGATGTCCGCACCTTCGAAGCACCCTTTGGCGAAATCCCTGATCTGTCCAAAGTCGATACAGACCGCGACGTGGTCTTCACATGGAACGGCACAACATCGGGCGTGAAAGTACCCAATGGCGATTGGATTAAATCCGACCGCAAGGGCCTGACCATTTGCGATGCAACCTCCGCCGTTTTCGCCATGGAATTGCCATGGGATAAACTGGATGTGGTCACATGGTCTTGGCAAAAAGTTCTCGGTGGCGAAGCAGCCCACGGTATGCTGGCACTGTCGCCCCGCGCGGTGGAGCGTCTGGAAAGCTACACGCCGCCATGGCCCATGCCAAAACTGTTCCGCATGACCAAAGCAGGCAAACTGGTGGAAGAGCCGTTTGAAGGTAAAACCATCAATACGCCTTCCATGCTGGCTGTGGAAGATTGTCTGGACGCGCTGAAATGGGCGGAAAGTCTGGGCGGCCTACAAGGCTTGCTGAAACGCACCAATGGCAACCTGAAAGCCGTTGAATCATGGGTTGAAAAAACCGACTGGGCAGAATTTTTGCCCAAGACAAAAGACATTCGCTCCAATACCGCCATCTGCTTCAAGGTCGTCGATCCTTGGCTGCAAGGCATGGATGATGAAGCGCAATTGAAAGTCATCAAAGCAGTCGAGAAGATGCTGGACAGCGAAGGCGTTGCCTTTGAAGTCGCCAACCACCGCGATGCACCGCC